>NZ_BAAJYR010000015.1:0-36509 GCF_057546605.1 Acidovorax sp. KPB24-03
TGGACGGCCCCGGGCCGCGCTGTTCGTGGCCGATGGCCTCGGCCACGGCAGCGAGGCAGCCAGGGCGTCCGGCGCGGCGGCGGACCTGTTCCTGCAGGCCCCCTTCGGCGACCTGCGCGAGCAGATCGAAAGCATGCATGCCGAGCTGCAGTCCACGCGGGGCGCCGCCGTGTGCAGCCTGCGGCTGGATGCCACGGCCGCCACCGTGCGCAGTTCCGGCGTTGGCAACGTGGTGGCCCGCGTGGTCACGGGCCTGTCGGACCGCTCGGTCGTCACGCAGCACGGCACGGTGGGCCTGACCATGCGCCGGCCGCAGGAGACCACCACCGAGCTGCCTCCCTATGCGCTGCTGGTCGTACACAGCGACGGCATCGAAACCCGCTGGCATCCCGCCAGCATCCAGCGCCTGCTGGGCAGCGATCCCACCCTGGTGGCCGCCGTGCTGCTGCGCGATCACCACCGGGCGCGCGACGACGCGACCGTGGTGGTGGTGCAGTGCATCGAGTGACCCGAAGCACGAAAGACACCATGGACGGCACCTCCGACCTCATTTCCGACCGCACCTTCCAGGCATCCGACACGCCGGCACCGACGCCGCCCACCGCCGCTGCGCCCCAGGAATCCATCGAGGCGCTGCGCGCCGCCCTGGCCGAAAGCCAGCGGGAAGTCCAGGAGCTGAGCGCCGAGCTGGAGGAAACCAACCGCGGCGTGGTCGCGCTGTATTCCGAGCTGGACGCGCAGGCCGAGCAGCTGCAAAAAGCCACGGAGATGAAAAGCCGTTTCCTGGCCTACATGAGCCACGAGTTCCGCACGCCCATCAACTCCATTCGCAGCATCGCCCGGCTGCTGGCCGACCATGTGGACGGGCCCCTCAACACCGAGCAGGCCCGCCAGGTGGGATTCATCCAGAGCACCGCGAACGAGTTTGCCGACATGGTGGACGACCTGCTCGATCTCGCCAAGATCGAAGCCGGCCGCGTGGAAATCTCGCCTGCCTGGTTTGACATGCTGGATCTGTTCCAGGCCCTGCGCGGGATGTTCCGGCCGGTGCTGACCAACCCGGACGTCAACCTGTTCTTCGACGAGCCCCAGGGTATCGCGCCGCTTTACACGGACGACCGCAAGTTGTCGCAGATCCTGCGCAATTTCATCTCCAACGCGCTCAAATTCACGCCCCGGGGCGAGGTGCGCGTGTCGGCCCGCGTCGTGGATGGAGACCGGGTGCGATTTTCGGTGACCGACACCGGCATCGGCATCGCTCCCGAATTCCATTCCAGCGTGTTTGACGACTACACGCAGATCGGCTCGTCGCTGCAAAAGCGTCTGCGCGGCACCGGCCTGGGGCTGGCCGTGAGCCGCCAGCTGGCCGAACTGCTGGGCGGCACGGTCACGCTGGAGAGCGCGCTGGGCAGCGGCTCGGTGTTCTCGCTGACGCTGCCGCTGCGGCTGCCGGGCAACGAAGCCGCGGCCACTGGGGCCTCCGCAACCACCGAGGACGGCGCCCATGGGTAACGGCATGCAGGACGTCAGTGCCATCCACACGACCATCGACCGCGCCGCGCACACGGTGCTGGTGGTGGACGACAACCCGGTCACGCGCTACTCCACCGTCCGGGTCATCCGCGCCGCCGGCTTTCAGACCGTGGAGGCCGACAACGGCACCGAGGCCATCCGCCTGGCGGCCACCGGCGTGTCGGCCGTGGTGCTGGACGTGCACCTGCCCGACATCGACGGCTTCGAGGTCTGCCGCATCATCCGCCAGCAGGAAGCCACGGTCCTGCTGCCGGTCACGCACCTGTCCGCCGCCCACGTGCACAGCGAAGACCGGGTGACCGGTTTGAACGCGGGGGCCGACGCCTACCTCACGCACCCGGTGGAGCCGGCGCTGCTGGTGGGCACACTGCAGGCGCTGATCCGTGCGCGCATGGCCGAAGACGGCCTGCGCCGCAGCGACCGGCGCTTTCGCGCCATCTACAGCCAGGCGCTGGCGGGTATTGGCCTGATCCAGCCCGACGGCCGTTTCACCGATGTCAACCCCGCCATGATGCGGCTGCTGGACCGCTCGCGCGACGAACTGCTGGGCCACCCCATCAGCGACTTTGCGCCGCCCGGCTGGCTGGACTTCATCACCGAAAAAACCGTGGGGGGCGAGCGTGGCGACCCCTGGCAGGGAGAGTTTCCGCTGCAACGCCCGGACGGCGCCTGGGTGTACCTGGAGTGGAGCATCTCGGCCCACGTGGAGCCCGGCCTGCGCATGGCGATCGCGGCCGACATCTCCGAGCGCATGGAGCTCGACTCCCGCCGCCAGGATGTGCTGGAACGCGAGCAGGCGGCCCGCGCCACTGCCGAGCGGCTGAGCCGCACCAAGGACGATTTCATCGCGGTGCTGTCGCACGAACTGCGCACCCCGCTGAACGCCATCGCCGGATGGGTGCATATCCTCAAGCGCCGCGGCGGCACGCCCGAGCTGCTCAAGGGCCTGGACTCCATCCACCGCAACGTGAAGGCGCAGGCGCGCATCATCTCGGACATCCTCGACGTGTCGCGCATCAACAGCGGCAAGCTGCACCTGGAGCGGGAATGGATCGACCCCGTCGAATCGGTGCGCTCCTCCATTGACGCGCTGCAGGCCTCGATCGCCGAAAAGCGCCTGGACGTGGCGCTGGCCGTGCAGGACGCGAATGCCCCCGCCTGGCTGGACCCGACGCGCTTTCAGCAGATCTTCTGGAACCTGCTGACCAATGCCATCAAATTCTCCAACGACGGCGCGCGCATCGACGTGGCGCTGCGGCGCGAGAAGGGCCAGCTCACCCTGTCCGTGCGGGACTACGGGCGCGGCATCGCCAGCGAATTCATCGATCACCTGTTCGACCGGTTCACGCAGAGCGACTCGCCCGACAACCGACGCCACGGCGGCCTGGGCCTGGGGCTGTCCATCGTCAAGCAGCTGGCCGAACTGCACGGCGGCCGCGCCACGGCCGTGAGCGCCGGGCTCGACCAGGGCACCACCATGCAGGTGATGCTGCCGGTGGACCACAAAGGGGGCGACACGGCCCGCGCCGCGCCCCTTGGCGACGATGCCCCAGCCGAACCGCCGATGAACGACCGACCCCTGGCGGGCCTGGACATCCTCATCGTGGAAGACCACCCCGATGCACGCGAAATGCTCACCGTGGTGCTCACCGACGGCGGTGCGCGCCTGCGCGAAGCCGGCGACCATGACGCGGCCATGCAGGCACTGGCCGAGCGCTGGCCCGACGTGCTGGTCTGCGACATCGGCCTGCCCGGGCGCGACGGCTACGACCTGGTCCGCAGCCTGCGCTCCCTGCCCCTGCCCGAGGGCAAGGCCCAGCCGATCGCCATCGCGCTGACCGCCTTCTCCCGCGCGCAGGACGCACAACGGGCTCTGGAGGCAGGATTCGACGCGCACCTGGGCAAGCCCTTGCAGCCCCACGCCCTGATGGCCACCATCAACCGACTGGCCGATTCACGCTGATTTTTTGCATGAACCCCTCCCCTGCCACTGCCATCACCGCTGACAGCGACCGCTTCGCGCACATCTTCATCGGGGACAGCGAGATGGCACAGCTCATGCGCGCCCACGACTGGGAAGCCACCCCGCTCGGCTCGCCGGCATTCTGGCCCGAGCCGCTGAAGGTCGCGCTTCGCATCCTGCTCACCTCGCGCTTCGAGATGTGGCTTGGCTGGGGACCGGACATCGCTTTTTTCTACAACGATGCCTATCGCCCCACGCTGGGAGCCAAGCACCCGTACGCGCTCGCGCGCCCGACCGCCGAGGTCTGGGCCGAGATCTGGGATCAGGTGAAAGGCCGCATGCACGCCGTGTACGAACGGGCCGAGTCCACCTGGGACGACTCGCTGATGCTGCTGCTGGACCGCGCGGGCTACCTGGAGGAAACGTACCACACGTTTTCGTACAGCCCGCTGCACGGCGACGACGGGCAGGTCCACGGCCTGTTCTGCGCGGTGTCGGAAGACACGGGCCGCGTGCTCAACGAGCGGCGCCTGCGCCTGCTGCGCGAACTGGGCGCGGCGCTGTCGGCCGTCAACAGCCGCCGGGCCGTGCTCGACACCGCCTGCGAGCGGATGGGCCAGGCCCAGCGGGACTTGCCGTTTTCACTCGTCTATCTGTACGAACCCTCGGGCGTGGCCCGCCTGAGCTGCAATGCAGGCATCGACCAGGGCCATCGGCTGGCGCCCACTGTGCTGGCGATGAACTCCCGGGAACCCTGGCAGGTCCACCGACTGCAAGCCGGCGACGCGGCCTTCGCCGTGCCGCTGGACGCGGTGAACGACGTGCCCACCGGCGATTGGGACACGCCGGCGCGGGCGGCGTTCGTCGTGGCGCTGCCGGCACAAGGCGGCGCCCGGTCGGCGGGATTCATGGTGTGCGGGGCCAATCCGCACCGGCCCATGCACGACGGCGAGGCCATGGCGTTCGTTCAGTTGCTGGCCGGCCAGATCGCCTCGCGCCTGGCCAGTGCCGGGGTGCTGGAGGAAAGCACGGCGGAGCGCGACCGACTGCGCAGCCTGTTCCAGAAGGCGCCCGGTTTCATGTGCGTACTGCGCGGCCCGGAGCATGTTTTCGAGTTCGTCAACGACTCCTACGTGCAGCTGATCGGGCACCGCAGCGTGGAAGGCAAGACAGTGCGCGAAGGCCTGCCCGAGCTGGAAGGCCAGGGGCTGTACGAACTGCTGGACGAGGTCTACCGCACCGGGCAGCCGTACCTGGCCCAGG
Organism: Acidovorax sp. KPB24-03; assembly: GCF_057546605.1. Taxonomy (NCBI): domain Bacteria; kingdom Pseudomonadati; phylum Pseudomonadota; class Betaproteobacteria; order Burkholderiales; family Comamonadaceae; genus Acidovorax; species Acidovorax sp. KPB24-03. The sequence goes on from NZ_BAAJYR010000015.1 coordinate 4,760, forward strand.
GCCTCAAGGTCCTCATCCAGCAAAAGCCCGGCATGCCGCTGGCCGAGCGCTACCTGGACTTCATCTACCAACCCACCACCGACGGCCAGGGCGAGGTCACCGGCGTTTTCGCCGAGGGCTACGACGTGACGGAAAAGGTGGTGGCCGAACAGGAGCTTCGCGCGCTGAACAGCCACCTGGAAGCGCGCGTGGTCGAGCGCACCCAGGAGGTCGAGAACGCGCTCGCGCGCCTCACCACCGAATCGCGCGAGCGCGAAGCCGCGCAGGAGGCGCTGCGCCAGTCGCAGAAGATGGAGGCCGTGGGCCAGCTCACGGGCGGGCTCGCGCACGACTTCAACAACCTGCTGGCCACGATCACAGGCAGCCTGGAACTGCTGCACCGCCGCGTGGGCCAGGGCCGCTACGACGACCTGGAGCGCTATGTGAGCGTGGGCCAGGGCGCCGCCAAGCGGGCGGCCTCGCTCACCCACCGCATGCTGGCCTTCTCGCGCCGGCAGACGCTGGACCCCAAGCCAACCGACGTGAACCGGCTCGTGAAGGGCATGGAAGAGCTGATCCGGCGCACCATCGGGCCCGAAAACGAGCTGGAGGTGGTGGGCGCCGTCGGCCTGTGGACCACGCACGTGGACCCCCACCAACTGGAAAGCGCCCTGCTCAACCTGTGCATCAACTCTCGCGACGCCATGCCCGGCGGCGGCCGGCTCACCATCGAGACTGCGAACAAGTGGATGGACGAGCGTGCCTCCCTGGACCGCGACCTGCCCCCGGGTCAGTACGTGTCGCTGTGCGTGACCGATACCGGCACCGGCATGTCGCCCGAAATCATCCACCGCGTGTTCGAGCCGTTCTTCACCACCAAGCCGATCGGCATGGGCACGGGGCTGGGGCTGTCGATGGTCTATGGATTCGCGCGGCAGTCGGGTGGCCAGGTGCGCGCCTACTCCGAGCCCGGCATGGGCACGACCATGTGCATCTACCTGCCGCGGCACGAGGCGCCGGCGCAGGACATCGACCTGCCCTCGGCGCCGTCGATCGCAGGAGGCCAGGGGTCGGGCACCGTGCTGGTAGTGGACGACGAGCCGAGCGTGCGGTCGCTGGTGGTGGAGGTGCTGCAGGAGATGGGCTACGACACCATCGAGGCACAGGACGGGGCATCGGGGCTGCTGGTACTTCAGTCCAGCACCCACCTCGACCTGCTGATCACCGACGTGGGCCTGCCCGGTGGAATGAACGGACGGCAGATGGCCGATAGCGGCCGGATCTACCGGCCGGACCTGAAAATCCTGTTCATCACCGGCTATGCCGAAAATGCGGCCGTGGGCAACGGCCACCTGGAGCGGGGCATGCAGGTGCTCACCAAGCCCTTTACGCTCGATGCGCTTGCACGCCGCGTGCAAGGGCTCATCGCCCCGCCCTGAGGTCCCTCGCTTTGAACCATCTCACTGCCGCCGGCAGGCACGGGTTTCGCCATCGCTGCCAACGCAGCGGCGGCGTCGGGCCGGACGGACCTCGCCCGCTGCGAGCGCAGGTGTTGCAGGCACAAAACAGGCGGGTAACCTGCCTGGCGCCATGGGCAGACCCAGCCCCTAAAATCTTGCTCCAGTCTTTTCTGGCCACCCCGATCCCCCCGTCCTTCTTCCGTGTCACAGCGATCTCCCCTCCCGTCCTTCACTCCGGTGCCGGAGACCGACTGCCTTTCGGCGCTGCGACAAACCACGAAGGAATCGCATGCGCAGCTGGATGCCAGCCTGCCAATCGGCAGGGCCGATGCCAGCCTGGAAGACTACCGCCACCATACCCTGGCCCTGAGCGCCTGGCTCACGGCCCTCCAGCCGCACCTGGCGGCGCTGGAGTCGCTGGTGCCCGGTTTCGACTTTGCACGCCCCGCTCGCCTGCACGCCCTGCACGCGGACTGGCTGGCGATGCGCGGCGAGCCAGCGCAAGCCGAAGACGGCTTCGGTGACGCCAGCGGCTGCACGCAGCAGATGGCTGCGCGGGCGTTTTCCGCTTTCGGGGCACCCGGCCATGCGGCGGTCTGCTGGGGCCTGGCCTATGTGGTGGAGGGTTCGCAATTGGGAGGCCAGTTCCTGTACCAGCGCCTGGCGCCCCGGCTGGCGCCGCATCCGCTGCGCTATTTGCACGGCCTGGGTGCCGGCACGGGTTTGCGCTGGAAACAGTTCACCAGGCTGCTCGACACGCACGTTCAGAGCCGTTTCGATGTCCAGGCGGCCTGCGCCGGCGCACGTGCCGGCTTCGATGGCCTGCGGCACCAGTTGCAGGGCCAGGGGGTGCTCGCATGATCCAGTCATTCACACCCGGCACCACCACCACGCTGGACAACTGCGACCGCGAGCCCATCCACGTGCCCGGCAGCATCCAGAGCCATGGCACCCTGATCGCTGTGGACCGCGAAGGCGTGGTCCGCTATGTCAGCGCCAACGTGCAGGCCCTTCTGCAGTGCGGCGTGACCGTGGGCGAGCCTCTGCCCGAAAGCCCGGGCACGGTGTGCCCGCTGATTGCAGGGCTCCTCCAGGACGGCTTGCAGGCGCTGCGGGGCGAGCGGGATGTGCCCATGCCCAGCGAGTTGCAGGTCGAAGACCGCCAGTTCGACGTGGTGCTGCATGTCGGCAGCGCGATACTGGTGGCCGAATTCGAGCTGCGCCACCAGACCCACAGCGAGCTGGCAGGCTTTGCCGTGCAGGCCCACCGCGCGATGGAAAAGCTGCGCCGGCCCCGGGCCATCGATGAGCTGCTGCAGCTGGCCACCGAAGAACTGCGGGCCCTGACCGGCTTCGACCGGGTGATGGCCTATCGCTTTCGCCATGACAGCAGCGGCGAAGTGGCCGCCGAATCGTGTGTCGATACGCTCGACCCCTACCTGGGCCGGCGCTATCCGGCCAGCGACATTCCAGCGCAGGCACGCAGGCTCTACGTGGCCAACACCCTGCGGCTGATCGCCGACGTGCGCTCGGCCGCGGTGCCCCTGCTGCAGGAGGCCGGTGCGCCCCCGCTGGACCTGAGCGGCAGCATTCTGCGCAGCGTGTCGCCAATCCACATCGAATACCTGTCCAACATGGGCGTGGGTGCGTCGATGAGCGTATCCATCGTGATCAACGAACAGCTGTGGGGCCTGATCGCCTGCCATCACATGGGTCCTCGCCAGGTGCCCTACAGCGTGCGCATGGCCTGCGACGTGATCGCCCAGGTGCTGTCTGCCAACATCCAGAGCACGCTCTCCCGCTCCCAGGCGGACCGCCTGCAGCAGCTGGCCGGGGCCCGCACCCACCTCATCGAAGAGCTGCTGCACGCGGACGACGAATTCACCGCCCTGACACAGCACACAGCCGAGATGGCCGCCATCTTGCAGGCCGATGCGGCGCTGGTGGCTCATGGGGCGAAGCTGACCGTGTTCGGCGAAGTATCGGAAGCGGCGGGCAGCGCCATCGTGCAATGGCTGGCCGCCGAGCCGGGCCAGGACCGGCAGCGCCTGTTCCAGACCCAGTCGCTGCCGCAGCTTGCGCCCGAACTGGCTGCCGCGACGTCGCCCTGGTGCGGCGTGCTGGGCATCCCTTTCGACCGGGACCGCAACGGCTGGTTGATCTTTCTTCGCAAGGAGCAGATCGAGACCATCCACTGGGGCGGCAAGCCGGACAAGGACATCCGCCACGGCCCCCTGGGCCCGCGGCTCACCCCGCGCGGCTCGTTCGATCTGTGGAAGGAAACCGTCCGGTCCACCGCCGAGCATTGGAGCACGCTGGAACTGGACGCCGCCCGGCAGTTGATGGACGAACTCGTGCGCGTGCAGAACGCGCGCACCGCCGAGATCAATCGCACGCGCAACCAGCTGATGGCCGTCCTGGGCCACGATCTGCGAGACCCCCTGCACTCCATCAGCATGGCCGCGCGCGTGCTCGAACAGGGCGGCACCGACGGCGGGCGGGCCGGCAGGATCGGTCAGCGCATCCAGTCCTCCAGCAGCCGCATGCAGCGGCTGGTGAGTCAGGTGATGGACATGTCGCGCCTGCAGAGCGGCCTGGGACTGGATCTGCAGCGCACGGACGTGGATCTGGTCGCCCTGCTGAACGACCTCATCGACGAGGCCCGCACGGCACACCCCGGCACCGAGATCGTGGGCACCATCCCCGCTGCGCTGAAAGCCCGTGTCGATGCCGATCGCATCGCCCAGGTGGTCGTCAACCTGATCGGCAACGCGCGGCACCATGGTCAGAGCGGGCATCCCATCGAGGTGCATGCGACCGCCACCGATGAATGGCACGAGATCGCCGTGCGCAATGTCGCCGCCCCCATCCCGGAAGACATTGCCCGCAATCTTTTCAGTCCGTTCAAGGCCTCTTCGGTCGGCAACGCGCGCAATCGGTCGGGGATGGGGCTGGGGCTGTACATCGCCCACCAGATCGTCCAGGGACACGGGGGCAGCATTGGATACGAATACCGCGCACCCCATGTTGTCTTCTCGGTCCGCTTACCCGTGCAGAGGACGGGCACAATAGAGCCCTAAGAAGAAGACTATTGGGCTTGATTGTTTGATGGTCTTTAAGAAAAACACTGTACCGTCAGCGAAGCCCTCCGCATGCCTGCAGACATTCTCATCATTGACGACAACCGCGATGCCTCTGAACTGCTGAGCGATCTGCTCGACCTGCAGGGCTACACGGTGCGCGTCGCCCACAGTGGCAACGAAGCGCTGCAGCACATGGCGCAACGCCCCGCCTCGCTGTTCCTTGTAGACCAGCAACTGCCCGACATGCTGGGCACCCAACTCGTTCCGAAATTGCGCGCGGCAACGGCAGGCAGGCCCAGCATCGCGATCGCCATCACGGGGTTGGGCGTTTCTGACCGGGCGCAGTTGATCGGTTTCGATCACGTATTGGCCAAACCGCTGGCCTTCGATGCGTTCGACGCCCTGATCGCAGCCTGCTCGGCCGAGCTGGACCAGCAAGGCGACGCCGAGCGCTGACGGATAGCTGACGGCCCCTTCCACCCGGGCACACGCGGCCATGCTGCGCCAAGCCAACCACCCATCGGCCGGCATGCGCGTGGCGATAATGCCTCGCTCCATGGCGAGTGCACGTGAATGTCGGGGAATGTACGGGCTTCAGGGGCTCCAGCCGTCGCCAAGCACTTCGCCTTTACCCATAAAACAGCGGCTTGGGCCCACGAGGTCGGGGCCGCCCCGAGTGTCAGAGCAATCCGTTCAGGTGTCTTGTGCCGGACTGGCAGGGATTGCGAGGACTCTTACACTCGACCGCCCGGAAACCCTCCATGCATGAATCTCCCGTCGATCCCTCCACCGTCCAACACCTGCTCGGCTATGCTCTGGCGCAGGCACGGGTAGCGGCCAACCGCGCTTTTTTCCAGGCGATCGGCGAGCCCATGCAATTGCGCACCGTCGAATTTTCCTTGTTGATGCTGCTCTTGCCGGGCGAAGGATTGTCCCAACGGCAACTCGCCCAGGCGCTGAACCTGAGCGCCCCCAACCTCACCCTGGTGGTCAGCCGGCTGCAAAGCCGGGGCCTGCTGGTGCGCGAGCGCAACCCCACCGATCGCCGGGCTCAGGCCATCCGCCTTACGGCCGAGGGCCTGTCCATTGCCCGGCAGGCGCATGCCACTTCTCTGGAGATGGAAGCGGGCCTGCGCCAGCTCTACTCGCCGGCCGAATGGGCGCTGCTGCTGGAGTTGCTCCAGCGCGTCAGCCCCGGCGCATTGTCAGCCAATGAAGAGCAGGCCCGGACCGTCCAGCGACAAGCACCGCGGGCCCCCATCGGCCACCAGCGCAATAATATCAACGGCATGTAGCTATCAATTAGATAGCAAATATCCAGACGACCACAGCCAGCGCAAAGCAGCCTCACGCAAGGTCGGGCTCTGCGTGCCGGCAGCCCCGGCGCGTGAACGCTGGTGCGACACGTGGCGCCAGCGCCACTGCCCGCTGCAGCGGGCGTAATGCCTGTGCTTAACCGCACCGGCACCAGCGCTGCGCGCTCTGGCAAGCCCCCGATCACGTAGGCAAGTGCCTACACGGGCAGGTAGGAACTTCCTGCAACCTCTTGTTGCATCGCAACAGAAGATGCGTCCAGGACCACCTGCATGCACCCCGACTCTCTCCATGACCCGGCCTCCGGAGCCCTCTGCCTTCCAGGCAAAGCTTCGAGCCGGGTTTCGTCGCGCGTGAAAAGGGATGCAAGAGGAGGATGGCCCGGATCGATCCGCAGGGCGCAGGCGCTTGCAGTCATCGAACTGCCAGGCGCCCCCGCGTTCCGATGTCGGTCGCCGCAGCCCAACCTGATTGTCTCCACCTCACCTTTCCACGTCTGATCCATCTGGGAGTTCCCACCATGTCACGCACCAAAAATGTCCTCGCCATCGTCATGGCCGGCGGTGAAGGCTCCCGCCTTCACCCACTAACAGCAGAGCGCTGCAAGCCCGCCGTGCCGTTCAACGGCAAGCACCGCATCGTGGACTTCGTCCTGTCCAACCTGGTGAATTCGGAGATCTTTTCCATCTACCTGCTGGTGCAGTACAAGTCGCAGTCGCTCATCGAGCACATCCGCCAGTCGTGGACCATGGCCCGCTTCATTCCAGAGCATTTCGTGACGGTGGTGCCGCCCCAGATGCGCAATGGTCCCGAGTGGTTTCAAGGCACGGCCGATTCGGTCTATCAGAACATCCACCTGATCGAGAGCTTCCGGCCCGACATCGTCGCGGTGTTCGGAGCAGATCATATCTACCGCATGGACGTGCGCCAGATGATCGACTTCCACGTAGCCAACAACGCCGATGTCAGTGTGGCCACATTGCCGGTCAAACTGTCGCAGTGCGACCAGTTCGGCATCGTGGAAACAGACGAGAGCCACCGCATCACGCAGTTCGTCGAAAAGCCAAAATCCACGCACCCCATGCCCGGCAGTTCGACCCATGCCCTGGCTTCCATGGGCAACTATCTCTTCAATGCGGACGTGCTGCTCGACGCACTCAAGAAAGCGCACGAGACAGGCCACAGCGATTTCGGCAAGCACATCCTGCCGACCATGCTGGAGTCGCACCGCCTGATGGCCTATGACTTCGACACCAACACCATCCCCGGGACCGAGCCTTACGAAGAGCATGGCTACTGGCGCGACGTCGGCACCATCGATTCGTACTTCGATGCCCACTTCGATACGCTGGGCGCGACGCCGCGCTTTCGCATGACCAACCGCCAGTGGCCGATCTACGCCAGCCCCGACCAGGCGGAATCCGCCCAGATCGAAAATGGTGTGATCCACCGCTCGGTGGTGGGTTCGGGCAGCATCGTGGACGGCGCCTCCCTCGACCATGCCATGCTGCGCCGCTCGGTTGTCGTCGAGCGCGATGCACGGCTGGAGCATTGCATCGTGATGGAGCGCACTCGCATCGGCCGCGGCGCCCAGATCCGGCGGGCCATCATCGACCAGGACAACGACGTGCCCGCCCATGAGCGCATTGGCTTCAATCTGGAAGAAGACCGCAAGCGCTTTCATGTCACCGAAAGCGGGATCGTCGTGGTCCCCCGCAAGTTCTTCACCGCGCAGCAGGATTCCGGCACCAACACCCCCAGCATCGGCCGTGCCCGGCCACCGGCCCCCATCACCACCGAAAGCGACCGCAAAGTAGCCGCATGAAACCCGAACTGATGAATACGCCTTCCGCTCCCGTCGCATCCCGACACAAGAAAGTCCGGTACACCGTCGAGCCAGGCCGCCACTGGCCGCAGGGCGCCACAGCGAGCCGGCACGGCGTGAACTTCGCCGTCTATGCGCCGTCGGCGGAGAAAGTGGAGATTTGCCTGTTTTCGGACGACGATCAGGAAACAGCGCGCATCACGCTTCCCTGCCTGAGCCGGGACACGTGGCACGGACTGGTGAAGGGACTGAAGGTCGGCCAGAGGTACGGGTTGCGGGTGCATGGCCCCTACGAGCCCGGCAACGGGCATCGCTTCAACCCTGCGAAACTGTTGCTGGACCCCTACGCGCTCGCTCTCGATCGGCCAGTTCTCGGTCATGCGGAACAGTTCGGCTACGAACTGGACCAGGAAGAAGAAGACCTTCAGCCCAGTACGGTGGACAACGGTGCTGTCGCGCCCAAATGCCGTGTCGTCAAATCGCGCTTCGACTGGGGCGACGACGCTCCGCCCCGTGTACCCGCCAAAGACACGGTTTTCTACGAAGTGCATGTGAAGGGCTTCACTCAGACCATGCCCGGCGTTCCCGAGCCCCTGCGAGGCACGTATGCCGGCCTGGCCAGCGACGCCGCGATTGCCCATCTGCGCGATCTAGGAATCACCAGCGTTGAGCTTTTGCCCGTGCAAGCATTTCTGGACGACAAGCGGCTGGTGGACAACGACCTCACCAACTACTGGGGCTACAACACTGTTGCGTTCTTCGCGCCAGAGCCACGCTATAGCGCTTCCAAGGCAGACGGTGGAGTGGATGAATTCAAGGCCATGGTGAAGGCGTTGCACGCCGCAGGGCTGGAGGTGATTTTGGACGTGGTCTACAACCACACGGGAGAAGGCAATCACCTGGGGCCCACGATCAGTTTCAAGGGCATCGACAACGCAGCCTATTACCGGCTGTCTCCGGAAGATGCCCGCTACTACGTGGACTACACCGGCACTGGCAACACGGTGGATACGAGCAGCCCGGCCGCGTTGCGCCTGGTGCTGGACAGCCTGCGCTACTGGGTGACGGAAATGCACGTGGACGGTTTCCGCTTCGATCTGGCCTGTGCACTGGGCCGTGACCCTTCGGGCGCCTTCACGCACCGTGCGGCTTTTTTCGCTGCCGTTGCGCAAGATCCGGTGCTGTCGAACGTCAAGCTCATCGCAGAGCCGTGGGACCTCGGCCCCGACGGCTACCAGGTCGGCGGATTCCCGGTGGGATGGATGGAATGGAACGGTCGCTACCGCGACGCGGTGCGCGACTACTGGCGCAACGCCGATAGCAGCCTGCCGTCATTCGCCGCCTGCCTGTGTGGCAGCGCGGACATGCTCGCCGCGCGCAAGCGCCCGCCGGTGGACAGCGTGAACATCGTGACCGTGCATGACGGCTTCAGCCTGGCCGATCTGGTGAGCTACAACGAGAAGCACAACGACGCGAACAAGGAAGACAACCGAGACGGTGAAAACCACAACCGCAGCTGGAATTGCGGCGCCGAAGGTCCTTCGGACGACCCCGCGGTCCAGGCGCTGCGCGAGCGCCAGATGCGCAACTTCATCGCCACCCTCTTCGTCTCGCACGGCACGCCCCTGCTGCTGGGCGGCGACGAAATGGCCCGGACCCAGCACGGCAACAACAACGGCTACTGCCAGGACAGCTCACTGTCTTGGTACGACTGGAATCAGGCCACGAGCGAGGCGGAGCTGATGGGGTTCACCCGGGCCCTGCTGGCGCTACGGCATGCATTGCCCGTGTTGCGTCCCGCCGTGCACCCAGCCGGCACCACCGGACACCCTGCCTGCGTGGCACTCAACTGGCACAGCGTCTGGGGCCTGGCAATGACCCAGGAGGAATGGGAAGATCCCCAGGTGCGCTGCGTAGCAGCGCTGATGGAGGGCCACGGCGACAGCGAGTCGGTCATGTTGCTGTTCAATGCGACCCCTGCGGATGCGGTCTTCACCCTGCCTCAGGACGAGCATGGCCGCGTGTGGACCGTGCGAGTGGACACCCGCACAGCAGCCGTGCCACCAGCCGACGCGGCAGACATCCCTGCAGGCGGGCAGTGGACGCTGCAGCCGCATTCCATGGCCGTTCTGACAACACCCTCACGCGCCGACCTGTCATGAAGTACCGGCATGACATGCCGTTTGGCGCCCGGCTCACAGCCGACGGCGGCGCCGGATTCAGCCTGTGGGCGCCCAACGCCCGCGAAGTGGTTTTGCACCATGGCACGGCGCCAGCATTGCCCATGGTGCCTCTCCCGGCGCAGTCCCGCCCGAATGGCTGGTGGCACGTGGAGTTGCAAACAGCCTCTCGCGCCACCCGCTATCAATGGCAGGTGGACGGTGGCCCCCTGATGCCAGACCCGGCTTCGCGCAGCAATCCCCACGGCCCGCATGGCGCCAGCGAGATCACCGATGCCAAGGACTTCGACTGGCAGGTGGACTGGCAAGGGCGGCCGTGGAGCGAGGTGGTCCTGTATGAACTGCATGTGGGCACGTTCACGCCCGAAGGCACCCTGCAAGCCGCGTTGCAGCAGTTGCCACGGCTGAAAGACCTGGGCATCACCACTGTGGAATTGATGCCCCTGGCATGCTTCGGGGGCCGGTTCGGCTGGGGGTATGACGGCGTGCTGCCCTTCGCTCCGCACCCTGACTACGGAACCCCCGACGATCTCAAGCGCTTCATCGACGGGGCGCATGCGCTGGGCCTCATGGTGATGCTCGACGTGGTGTACAACCACTTCGGCCCGGATGGAAACTATCTCGGCCTCTACGCACCGCAGTTCTTTTCTGAAAAGCACACCAGCCCTTGGGGTGCCGCCATCAACTTCGACGGCGCCCAGAGCGGGCCCGTGCGTGAATTCTTCATTCACAACGCGATGTACTGGATCGAGGAGTTCCGGTTCGATGGCCTCCGCCTGGACGCAGTGCACGCCATCATCGACGACAGCGAGCCCGGCTTTCTCGCCGAACTGTCTCAGCGCGTGCGCACTGCTTGCCCGGGCCGGCATGTGCACCTCGTCCTTGAAAACGAGAAGAACCAGCCGGAGCATCTGGCCCCCAGCCCCAAGCCCTCCCGCTATGACGCGCAATGGAACGACGATTTCCACCACGCGCTGCATGTGCTGCTGACTGGCGAAACACAGGGCTATTACGGGGACTATGGCAATGAGCCGGTGGCCCTGTTGGCGCGCGCGTTGACGAGCGGCTACGTCTTTGCCCACAGCGACCGCGACGGACAGGGCCGCAGGAAACAGGTGGTGGCTGCGGCGCCCGAGCCCCTTTCCACCATGGTCCAGTTCTTCGGCAACCACGATCAGGTCGGCAACCGCGCGTTCGGGGAAAGGCTGGCGCAATTGGTTCCAGCGCCCGCTGCCGAACTGGCCATGCTGCTGACTTTGCTGGGTCCGGCGACGCCGCTGATCTTCATGGGCGATGAATTCGGCGCCCAGACACCGTTTCTCTACTTTGCCGATTGGGAAGGGGAACTGCGCGATGCCGTGCGCCAGGGCCGCTTGCGCGAATTCGGCCATGAAGTCCCGCCAGGCGGGACGCTTCCCGATCCTTGCGATACGGTCACCTTCGCCCACAGCCGTCTCGACTGGCAGCAAGCCGACAACCCGCAAGGCCAGGCGCGGCAGGCGCTGTTGCGCGAAGCGCTTGCAGCGCGCAGACAGTGGCTCAATCCGCGCCAGCACCGCTTGGTACCACGAGGCCACACGGCCAAGATGGTGGGCGCCCGCGGCCTGAGGGTGCGGTGGCATTACGACGACGGCGCGCAATGGCAGATGGACATCAATCTGAGCGACATGCCCGTCGAGGCGCCGGCATCTGACGGCTCGCAGGGAATCCCGCGGTTTTCACACCGCTGGAGCAATGACACGACCCAATGGGCACCTTGGTCCGCCCGTTGGTGTTTTCTGGAGCCCAACGCATGACGGACCCTACCCCCGGCGAAGCACTGCGCCATCGCGCCCACTTGGCTGGCATTGCACTGAACTACACCAGCTTCTGGGGTGAGCACCGCGACGTGCCCGTCTCCGTCATCGAGCGGGCCCTGGCCGCCATGGGAAGCCACGCGGATACCAACGCCGTGCCCTCCCCCGTGCTGGTATCGGAGGGCGGCGCAGCCACCGTACCGCTTCTCAACGAAGGGCCCTGGCGCCTGTTCACCGCAGAGACGGCAGAACGCATGCTGGTGTGCGAGGGCGTAGGCACCGTCGCCGAAATTCCCGCTTCGCTGGCGGTGGGCTACTACGCCGTCCATTCCCCAGGGGCATCGGCCGAACGGCTGGTCATCGTGGCGCCCGAACATTGCTGGTCCCCTGAACCCCTGCGGCAAGGCGAGCGCTGGTGGGGCTTGAGCGCCCAGTTGTACGCCCTGCGCTCAGAGCGAAACTGGGGCATCGGCGATTTCACCGATCTGGCAGACCTCGTGTCCATTGCTGCCGGACAAGGCGCGGCTTTCGTCGGATTGAGCCCTTTACATGCCTTGCGGGCGGACCAGCCAGAGGCTGCAAGCCCCTATAGCCCTTCCAGCCGGTTGGCGTTGAATACGCTCTTCATCGATGTGGCGGCGGTACCTGAATTCGTGCGCAGCCCAGCCGCGCAGACGCTGTTCTCGGACCCCGCTTTCCAGCAGCGGCTGGGTGCGCTGCGGGCTTCGAGCGAAGTGCGCTATGCCGAAGTTGCGGCCGCCAAGCAGGAAGTGCTGGGACTGTTGTGGGACGAGTTCCGACGCAACGAATGGAACACCGGTTCGCCGCGTGCGACGGTTTTCCGCGAGTTCATGCAGGGCCAGGCCGACACCCTCGGGCAACACGCACTGTACGAGGCCATCCAGTGCCATCTGCACGCTGTCGATCCCAGTATCTGGGGTTGGCCTGCATGGCCGGAAGCGATGCGCGACCCCCAGGGTGCTGAGGTGAAAGCCTTTGCACAGGACCATGCGGATCAGGTGCAATACCGCTTCTGGCTGCAGTGGCTGGCCCACGCCCAACTAGACCGGGTAAGCCAGCGGGCCCGTTCGCTGATGCCGCTGGGCCTGTATTGCGACTTGGCGGTCGGAGCGAACGACGGGGGCTCCGAAACCTGGACCGGCCAGGGCCTGTACGCACGTGGCATGAACGTGGGCGCTCCGCCGGACCCGCTCAACCACCAGGGACAGGATTGGGGCCTTCCTCCGATGAATCCCTGTGCGCTGGCGGCGGCGCATTTCCTGCCCATGCGCCGATTGCTGGCCAGCGTGATGCGCCCGGCCGGCGCCTTGCGGATGGACCATGTCATGGCGCTCATGCGCCTGTTCTGGACCAGTGCCGACGGCGGCGCTTACGTTTACTACCCTCTGGACGCCTTGCTGGCCATCATGTCCATCGAAAGCCATCGCCACCAATGCCTGGTGATCGGCGAAGACCTGGGCAATGTCGCGCCGCAGATGCGGGAGGCGATGGCGCACAGAACGCTGCTGTCCTATCGGCCATTGATTTTCGAACGCGCCGACGGCGGCGCGTTTCGCACGCCGGCCCATTGGCCTCACCAGGCCCTGGCGGTGGTCAGCACGCATGATTTGCCCACACTGCGCGGGTACTGGGCGGCTGAAGATATCGAGGTGCAGTCGCGCCTGGGCTGGCTGTCCGCACCGGACGCGCATGCCCGCGCCTTGATGGAGCGCGCCCAGGACCGCGTGAGGTTGCTCGTCGCGCTCAACGAGGAAGGGCTGCTTCCGAGCGGTGCCACTGCGGACCCGCAATCGGTGCCCGAAGCCAACGCGGACTTCGTGGCCGCAGTGCATCGCTATCTCGCCAGAACACCCTGCTGGCTGGCGGCAGTGCAACTGGAAGACGTGACAGGCCAGTTGGAGCAGGTCAATGTGCCGGGCTCCACCGAGGCCATGCAGCCCAACTGGCGCCGCCGCCTGAGCGTACCGCTGGAAAAGCTGGCGACCCATCCCTGCTTTTCGGCCATCGCGGCCGCCATGCGCGCCGAGCGCGGCGGCGCGGCCCTGCCCTTCAGCGAGGCGTTGCCAGCGCTAGATACCGCGGATATTCCCTTGGCGACGTACCGGGTGCAGTTCCACGAAGGCAATACCTTCGAGCAGGTCACCCGGGCCGTCCCCTATTTCCATGCATTGGGGATCAGCCATCTCTACAGCTCGCCGTATCTGAAGGCCGCGCCGGGCAGCACGCACGGTTACAACGTGGTGGACCCGACCCGTCTGAATCCCGAGGTCGGATCAGAGGCGACGCACACCGCCTTGTGCGAGGCGCTGCAAGCGCACGGACTCAGCCAGGTGCTCGACATCGTGCCCAACCACATGGGGGTGCTGGACTCCAACAACCCCTGGTGGCAGGACGTGCTCGAGCATGGGCGAGCCTCCGCCCATGCAGCCACCTTCGACATCGAATGGGAGCCGACCGCACCAGAAATGCACGGGCGGGTGCTCCTGCCCATGCTGGGTGGTCATTACGGGCGCGTTCTCGAATCCGGCGAACTCCAGGTGGCATTCGACCCTCAAGGCGGGCGGTTCAGCATCCGCTATTGGGACCACGAACTTCCCATCGACCCACAGCATTACGCACGCATTTTTGCAGCCGTGCCGGCCCCTGTTTCCGGCGGCGAACGCGATGGCGACAGTCTGGCGCAGATGCAATCGTTGGTGGACGCATTCGGCACCCTGCCCTCGCGCAATACCAGTGACGAGAACGAACGCGCCATGCGCCAACGGGATGCGCCGCTGCACCAGCGGCGGCTTGCGGAGCTGGCCGGCGAGCACCTCTGGGTGCGCCAATGGATCGAAGCGCTTCTGACACAGTGGAACGGCCAGAAGGACAGCCCGGAAAGCATCAACGCGCTGGACCAATTGCTGCGCGATCAGGCTTACCGCCTGGCAGACTGGCGTGTGGCAGGGGACGACATCAACTACCGCCGATTCTTCGACGTCAACTCCCTGGCCGCCGTTCGCATGGAAGACCCAGCCGTTTTCGAAGCGACCCACACCTGCATCTTCCGCTGGCTGGCCGAGGGAAAGATCTCCGGATTGCGCATCGACCATCCGGATGGATTGGCCGACCCTGCCCAGTACTTCGACCGCCTGCAAAAGCGCTATGCGTCGCTGGCACACGCTGCGGGACGGGAGCCCCGTGCGCTATACCTCATCGTGGAGAAGATTCTTGCCGACCATGAGCCCCTGCCGCAGGATTGGCCTGTGCACGGAGCCACCGGATACCGGTTCAGCAGCCTGGTCAACGGGCTTTTTGTCGAGCCGGCCTCTCAAGCAGCTTTCGACGATGCGTATTCCGCCTTCACCGGCGATCGCAAGGAATTCGAAGAGGCGGTGCACGAGTGCAAGAAGCACATCATCGAAACCTCGCTGTTCAGTGATCTGGGGTGGCTGGCCGACACGCTTTACCGCATCAGCCGCACCGATCGCAAGACCTGCGATTTCACGCGCAACCAGTTGCGCATCGCGCTGACGGAGGTGGCGGCCGTCTTCCCCGTTTACCGCACCTACATCGCGCCTGATGGCTCGGGACTGTCCGACACGGATCGACAGCACGTCGAATGGGCCATCGCGGCGGCACGTCGCCGCATGGGCACGGCCGAAGGGGGCGTGCTCGCGTACCTGCAAGGCGTTTTTGTCGGCACGGAAGGCCAGCACCTGCCCGAGTTGCGGGGCGCGTTCCTGCGCCGTTGGCAACAGTTCACGGCGCCGGTGATGGCCAAGTCCGTGGAGGACACCGCGTTCTACCGCTATGTGCGCCTGGTGTCGCTGAACGATGTCGGCTCGGAGCCGCGGCGTTTCGGATTGTCCGGTGCCGCATTCCATCAGGCCAATCTGCAACGGTCGCGGCGGTTACCGCACGGGCTGCTGGCGACGTCCACGCATGACAGCAAACGTTCGGAAGATCTGCGCGCGCGCCTGAATGTGCTGTCCGAGATTCCGGCCCTGTGGGAAGACACGGCCATTCAACTGCGCGAACTCGGAACCCGTTTCACGACCGAGATCGATGGCACGGTGGTTCCCAGCCCCCATGATCTCTGGGCACTCTATCAGGCCCTGGTCGGCATCTGGCCGGCAGAAGGCGCCGATGTGAATGAGCGGATCGGCTTGCGGGACCGCGCCAAGCAGTACATGGTGAAAGCCATGCGCGAAGCCAAGCAGGCGACCAACTGGCTATTTCCCAACGAGGCCTATGAGGCGGCCGTTGACCGATATATCGACGGTGTGCTGTCCACGGATCGCTTCGTGCGAGAACTGGAGAAATTCGTCCAGTCCATAGCCCCCTACGGATTTCGCAACAGCCTGTGCCAGCTCGCGCTGAAGCTGACTGTCCCGGGCGTGCCCGACATCTACCAAGGCTGCGAGCAATGGAACTTCAGCCTCGTCGACCCTGACAACCGCAGGCCCGTCGATTTCACAGAACTGGAACGTTCCCTGCAAACGGTACGCTCGCACTACGCTTTTGGCTATCCCTCGGTCCAGGCCTGGCAGGAGATGCTCGGCGCATCCCCGGCACCGCTGGTCAAGCAGCTGGTCACATGGCGGCTGCTTCAGCTGCGGCAGAAAATGCCGGAACTGTTCCTGAACGCCACCTACCTTCCTCTGACCGTGGAAGGCCAGAGCGCCGAACATGCCGTCGCGTTTGCCCGCATTCGGGAAGGCAAAGCCATTGTGGTTGTCTGCTCGCGGTTGCTGTACGGGCTGACCGCGATGGGTTGGCGCGGCACCCGCGTCACGGTTGCCGCGGTACACCCTGCCCTGGACAAAATTCTGAGGTGGAAGAACTGGATGACGGGAGCGGCACTGACAGCAGACAAGGATGGAGGCCTGGAGCTGGACATCGTGATGGGCGAGCTGCGACCAGAGGGTGGTACCTTGCCATTCGTGGTGTTGGTGCCCGAGGACGTCGAATGAAAGTCCTCTTTGTCACGCCTGAATGCGCCCCACTGGTCAAAACCGGTGGGCTGGGCGATGTCAGTGCCGCCCTGCCCCGTGCATTGGCAGCCATGGGGCACGATGTTGCCTTGCTCATGCCGGCCTACGGCGATATGGCCATCACCGGCCAGATCGTGGGTTTGTCTGCCATTGCGCCACGGGGTGCCTGGCCTGCAGCGCAGTTGCTTCAACTGCGCCAGGAAGACGGTTTCATCCTTTACCTGCTTTCTTGCCCCCAACTCTATGCACGCGCGGGCACGCCCTACGGCGCACCCTCCGGCACGGATCACGATGACAATGCGCTGCGCTTCGGCCTGCTCAGCCAGGTCGCGGCAATGATGGGCACACAGGCAACGCCCTGCGGATGGCAGGCCGACATCGTGCATGCCAACGATTGGCCCACCGGACTGGCCCCGTTCTATCTGGCGCAAGCGCGCGCTGTGCGCGACGGTGCCCCAGTGGCACGCAGCGTCATCACTGTGCACAACCTGGCATTTCAAGGCGTCTTTCCAATGCACGCCTGCGATGCCCTGGAGATCCCGCCGGAGCACCGGGGCATCGCGGGTGTCGAGTTCTGGGGTGGAATGTCGATGCTCAAAGCAGGCTTGAACTTTGCCGACGCCATCACCACCGTCAGCCCCACGTACGCACGCGAAATCCAGGGCCCTGAGCTTGGTTTTGGCCTGGATGGGGTCTTGCGGGAGCGTTCCAATGTGTTGTACGGCATTCTCAATGGCGTCGACACAAACATATGGAACCCAGCAAGCGATCCTCTCATCGCTGCGCCTTACAGCCTGGAAAGCCCATCGGGCAAGGCGCTGAACAAAATAGCGTTGCGCCAACGCTGTGGGCTGGATGCCGCGGAAAACCGCATGCTGTTCGGCTTGGTCGGACGACTCACCCAGCAAAAAGGCGTCGATCTGGTAGTAGAAGGCGCGGAGCGTCTGGTAAAGCAAGGTGCACAACTTGTCGTGCTGGGCAATGGCGATACAGCGATCCAGGCCCGCTTCACTCAACTGGCAGCCCGCTATCCGGAGCACATCAGCGTCACCCTGGGCTTTGACGAATCGCTGGCCCATCAAATCGAGGCCGGCGCAGACTGTTTCCTCATGCCTTCTCGGTTTGAGCCATGCGGACTGAACCAGATGTACAGCCAGATCTACGGAACCCCACCCATCGTCACGCATACGGGTGGACTGGCGGACTCCGTCGTGGATGCAGATTCATCTCCATCGGGAGGCACCGGATTCATCATGCCGCTCGCAACCCAGAAAATGTTTGACGAAGCGGTACAGCGGGCCATCGCGGCATGGCAATCACCTGTCACCTGGGAGTCGCTTCAACGCGCCGGAATGCGGCAAACCTTCGGCTGGGACGCATCGGCCAAAGCCTATTCCGACCTGTACGGTGAATTGCTTGAGTCCTGAGCGCAATGCCGAGACCATCGTTCTGTTCTGTCCTACAAAAAGCGAAAGAGGCCGCGGAAATACTTGCCAAATGCTTGGCAACAAGCATCCTCAATCCGGCGCCTGCACTTCTCTAGGAGATAGAAATGACCCGTAAATCCTGGCCCTTCCTGTCCACATACCAAGAGCGCAGACCTGAGCAGAATGTGGCTTTCTCTTCCACCGATGCGATCCAGCCTCCATTGGGGCAAAACGCCATTTCCCTGGGTACAGAACGGGCAGGAGCAGCTGCGTCATCAATGAACAACTCGCCACTTCGCTGCCCCGACTTCACCATCGGTAATCTTTCGCCTTCGGTGGCTTAAAGGGAGGAGAGGCCGGAACTCGCGGCCCCAACCCTCTCGATAGGAAGGCTTCAGCCTCGCCCGGCAAATGGCATCTTGGTGGCCATTACCGTGTGGAACATCACATTGGCCTCCAGGGGCAAATTGGCCATGTAGAGCACCGACTGGCCGACGATATCCACGTCCATCAACGGTTCAGCCGCTATCTGCCCGTTTGCCTGCTGTACCCCTTGCGTCATGCGCTGGGCAAGCTCCGTCCCCGCATTGCCTACATCGATCTGACCCACTGCAATATCGTATTTCCGGCCGTCCAACGACGCGGTTTTGGTGAGTCCAGAGACTGCGTGCTTCGTGGCTGTGTAGGCAATCGAATGGGGCCGTGGAACGTGCGCAGAGATGGAACCGTTATTGATGATGCGACCGCCTGACGGTTGCTGCGCCTTCATCACACGAAAGGCCTGCTGCAGGCAATAGAACATGCCATTGAGATTAGTGCCGACCACCTTGTGCCACTGCTCCAGCGGCAACTCGTCAATGGGCACAGCAGGCGCGCCGACGCCAGCGTTATTGAACAGCAAATCCACTCGCCCGAAAGCCTCCACTGCTCGGTCGAACAAGGCCCGAACGGCAATGGGATCCGCAACGTCCGTGGGAACCGCCAAGGATCGCCCCGCTGCACCGGCTTCGGCAATCACGGCATGCAACAGCGATTCCCGGCGTCCTGCGAGAACCACACGCCATCCGTCCTTCAACAAGGCCAACACAGCGGCTTTGCCAATGCCTGATCCGGCGCCGGTCACGATGGCCACTTTGGATGAATCACTCATCAACCATTCCTCATGGGATCATTGTTCAACGTAGCGGCGTGGTAACGCTCATCTGCGGGATTTGCGACCCTTGGCGGGAGGTCCCGCACGCTTTCCGGCGGCCTTGGGCGACTGCTTGCGCGAGGAACGCTCGTCAGTCGACACCCGGGTAGCCGATTTGCTGGAGGATTTTCTGTTCGAGCCGCTCGCAGTGTTCGCAGCCCGGCTGTCGGAGGAGCCGGCGCCCGCGGTTGCCTTACCTTTTGTCGGCCGAGGGGGCGCAAGGTCTTCACCTTCACGCATGAGCCGAAAATCGATCTTGCGGCCATCGAGATCCACCCGGCTCACCTGCACCCGCACGCGCGAGCCGATCGCATAGCGGATTCCAGTGCGTTCGCCGCGCAATTCCTGGCGGGCCTCGTCGAACTTGAAATACTCGCCACCCAGCTCAGTGATATGCACGAGGCCTTCGACATACATGGCGTCCAACGTCACGAAGATGCCGAAGCTGGTGGCTGCGCTGACCACACCGCTGTACTCCTCGCCCAGGTGCTCACGCATGTACTTGCATTTGAGCCAAGCCTCGACATCCCTGCTGGCCTCGTCCGCCCGGCGCTCATTGGCGCTGCAGTGCAGCCCTGCCGCTTCCCAGGCCTGCGTTTCCCGGGTGCTTGCCGGAGCCTCCTTTCGCGGCTGCATGGTGGGCGCAGCGACGCGCGCAGCCAGGCGCTTGGCCAGCTTGGCATGGGCTTCGCCAGGCATGGGCAATGCCGGCAGCCGGTATTTTGTTTTACCGAGGATGGCCTTGATCACCCGGTGAACCAGCAGATCAGGGTAACGGCGTATCGGGCTGGTGAAGTGGGTATAGGCCTCGAATGCAAGCCCGAAATGGCCGCTGTTGATCGGCGTATAGATGGCTTGCTGCATCGATCGCAGCAACATCGTATGGATCTGCTGAGCGTCGGGGCGGTCCTTGGTGGCGTCGGCAATGGCCTGGAAGTCGCCAGGCTTCGGATCGTCGCCGATCGACATGCCCACCCCCATGGCCTTGAGGTAATTGCGCAGGATCTCCTGCTTCTCCGGTGTCGGCCCTTCATGCACCCGGAACAAGCCAGGCTGCCCACCTTGCGCGATGAAATCGGCGCTGCAGACATTGGCAGCCAACATGGCTTCTTCGATGAGGCGGTGCGCGTCATTGCGGGTACGTGGCACGATCTTCTCGATGCGGCCGTTGTCATCGCAAATGATCTGCGTCTCGGTCGTTTCGAAATCCACGGCACCGCGCACATGCCGCGCAGCCAACAGGGCCCTGTAGACATCGTGCAGATTGAGCAGGTCTTTGACGCGGGGCTTGCGCTTCGTCGCCTCCGGTCCACGGGTATTGGCCAAGATGGCGGCCACCTCGGTGTAGGTGAAGCGGGCGTGGCTGAACATCACCGCGGGATAGAACTGGTACGCATGCACATCGCCCTTGGCCGTGATGAGCATGTCGCACACCATGCACAGGCGCTCCACCTCGGGATTCAGCGAGCACAGACCGTTGGACAGTTTCTCGGGCAGCATGGGAATCACGCGCCGGGGGAAATAGACGCTCGTCGCCCGGTCATAAGCGTCGATATCGATCGCGCTGCCAGTCTCCACGTAATGGCTCACATCCGCGATCGCCACCAGCAGTCGCCACCCCTTGGCGCGGCCAACCTTGGCTGGCTCGCAGTACACGGCATCGTCGAAATCGCGCGCATCTTCGCCATCGATGGTGACCAGCGGCACGTCCGTCAGGTCCACCCGGCTGCGCTTGTCCTGCGCGCGGACCTTATCGGGCAGTGCTTTGGCCTGCGCCAAAGCATCGGCCGAAAATTCGTGCGGCACGCCGTATTTGCGCACCGCGATCTCGATCTCCATGCCTGGATCGTCCACCTCGCCCAGGACCTCGGTGATTCGGCCAACCGGCTGCCCGAACAGGGCTGGCGGCTCGGTCAGTTGAACCACGACCACCTGCCCTGGTTTTGCCGTTCCAGTGGCCCCTTTGGGGATCAAAACATCCTGGCCATAGCGCTTGTCTTCCGGGGCCACGAGCCAGACACCGCTCTCTTGAAGCAATCGCCCGATGATGGGCTGGTCGGGCCGCTCGACGATTTCAACCACGCGCCCTTCCGGACGGCCCCGGCGATCCTGGCGAACGATCCGGACACGCACGCGATCCTTATGGAGCACGGCACGCATCTCGTTGGGGGGAATATAGATATCGGATTCGCCATCGTCTCGCTGCACAAATCCATGCCCGTCGCGATGCCCCTGCACACTGCCTTCGATCTCGTCTTCATTGCGCGCAGCAGGTGCGCCAGGGGTCGTTTTTTTTGATATACAATCTGAGTCTTTCCTGAAATGCCCAGGTGGCGGAATTGGTAGACGCACTAGTTTCAGGTACTAGCGAGTAACATCGTGGAGGTTCGAGTCCTCTCCTGGGCACCAAATTCAAAAAAGCCGCTGTGAAAACAGCGGCTTTTTTTTTTGCCCGATGCGCCATGAACCTGATGTCATGGCTCGGCTCATTCCGTGATGAGCCGCTCCACCATCGGCGTGGCTACGCGACCGGAGGCTGGAGCCTTCTGCCAACCACCAACCCGCAGTTCTCCATTGGCGGGTTGGTAGAACAGCAAGGCCGGTTGGGCCAAACGGCCTTGCTGTATTCGCGTTTATTTACGCAGCAGGGTCTTCAACGCGTTCTGCAACCTGCGGGCGCTGGTTTCGTCGGTTGCACTTGCAAGCACCCGGGCCACATCCTGGCCCCACGTCTGGACGGGCGTGGGATCGTTTCGGCGCGTGAGCAACTGGAGTTGGAGTGCACGGCGGGCCTGCAACTGCTCCGCAGGGGTCGGCACTTCGGCCGCCATTTCCAGCCTCAGCAAAGCCTCCGATGCATCCCCTTGGGGCGCGGCAGAAACCGCCTGGGTCCATGCAGAGCGGACGGACGCTTGTACTCCCAGTTCCTGCACGCTGGGCAACTGGGCTGCGTCACGTTTTTGCCAAGCAGCAATCAGTTGGGTGAGTGCCTCGCCATGCGCTTGCGCAGCCAGTTTGCGCAGTGTGAGTTGCGCATGTTCGAGTGCCTCGCGCTGGGCACGGAAAGCACTGTCGCCCAGGCGAGGACCGCGGGCTTCCGAACGGTCCCCAAACCGATCACCCCGATCCCCGAACCGGTCGCCCCGCGCATCGCCACCCCTGCCCGGGCCGGAGGCATCGCGCGGACCTCGTCCGTCTTTGCGGTCTCCCGGCCGTGCTGGACGGCCCGGCAGTGCAGGCGCATCTTTTTTCATACCCGGGCGATCGTCGCCACGCACAGCCACCACGGGACGTGGCGCAGGCTTCGGCGCCGCGGCAGGCGGCGGAGCCTGATCTGCATCGGCCCCCTCCCCTTCCGAAGCCGCGGCCCCCTCTGCGGGTGCGGAAGTCACGTTGTCCGACGCGGTAGCTGGCCTGTTCTGCGCAGCGGATGCTGCCGCTTCATTGGCCAATGCCTGTCCACGCAGCGCAGCCTCCAGAGCGACCATTGCGCCACGGATCTTTTGCGCATCGCCGCTGGCATTCGCTTCCTCCAGCGCCTTGGAGGCTTCCAAAACGACGCGGTCTCGGGCGCTGATCTCGCCAGCCATCTTGTCGCGATCAGCGGATTTGCGATTGAACGCTTCGTCAATGGGCTTGCGGAAGGCATCCCACAATTTCTGTTCGTGCTTGCGGTCCAGTGGCACGGACTGCGCTTCGGCCTGCCAGCGCTGCTGCAGTGCCTTCACCGCGTCGACCCGCAGTGTCGGCGCAGCCCCCAATGCGATTGCCTCATCGATCAGCGCGTGCCGACGTGCCAGGCTGTCCTTCTGCGCGGTTTCGAGCGGCGCGGCGGCGGCGGCCATGGCTTCTTTCCATTGGGGCTGCAGTTCAGCAAACACCTTTTCGCTGACATGACCGCCATCGCGCCACCGATCGCCGAACTGGTGGAGCGCACG
The DNA here is from genome assembly GCF_057546605.1 of Acidovorax sp. KPB24-03. Classification (NCBI taxonomy): domain Bacteria; kingdom Pseudomonadati; phylum Pseudomonadota; class Betaproteobacteria; order Burkholderiales; family Comamonadaceae; genus Acidovorax; species Acidovorax sp. KPB24-03. The sequence continues at coordinate 27,951 of NZ_BAAJYR010000015.1, forward strand.
GTTGACCGCTTTCCAGTCGGGCTGCCCGGCCGTTGCCTGGGCCGCCGTCCAAGCCTTCACCTCGTCCAGCAAGGCCACACGCTGGGCTTTGTGTTCAGCCGCATCGGCACGCACCTTTTCCAGCCAAGCCTCGACCACCTTGTGGGCTGCATTGCACGCCTCGTCGAATTTTTTCCACAGCGCATGGTTGGCCGGCCCCCCTTGGTCGGCCTGTTTCCACTGCTCGCGCAACTGGCGCAGCGTTTCCTGCATCTTGCGACCGCCCAAAGCTTGGCCTTCGGGACGTTGCAGCAACCCTTCCGCACGGGCCACCAGATCTTCCCGAACCTGGTCCGCGCTCCAGCGCTGCCAGCCTTCGAGTTCACCCGCCGCAACCAAAGCGGTGTGCACCTGCTGCTCCAGTGCCGCATCAATGTGCTTGCCATGGGTTTTCAGCACGCTGCGCAGCGCGGCTGCAGCGCCTGCGCTGGCTTTGCCGTGGCCTTCCGCTGTCTCACGCTCCAGTTTGCCCAATGCGTCGCGCACGGACTGCACCGCCTTGTCTCGCACTTCAGGATCCACCTTGGAGCGTGCGGGAGGCCGCACGGCCGGCTGTGCCGCGGCTGCGGCTTCCGATGGTTGGCCACGCGCCACCCGAAGCTCATCCGCCCACACGGGCACCGGGGGCAACGCTGCCGCAGGATCTTCCGACGCAGCAACCGCCTGCGCGACCGCCGGCTGGAATGCATCCCACACCACGAGCAACTGAGTGCGCGAAGCATCCAGCAACGGCGGGAAGCGAGCTTCCACGCTGGCCCAGGATGGGTCGTCCGTCAGTTCCTGCGCCTGTTGCTGCCAACGGCCCACGTCGGTGCGCAGCGCCTCCAATGCGGCCTGCGCATCACGCCAGGGCTTGGTGGACAGCACCTCGATGCGCTGGGCCAGCAACACTGCGGCCTCGCGCTGCACCTGCACACGGTGCTGCAGATCTTCGATGACCTTCATGCGCTCTGCCAATTGCACCTTGAGCGATGCCAAAGGTTCCCGCGACAAAGGGGCTCCCGCCTTGGCCGCGTCGCGCTGCCAAGCCAGCGCGTCGGCAATGTTCAGCTTGGCAGCAGCCAGCAAGCCCTGCGCCTTTTCGGCCCACTCGGCAGCGATCGCCTCCTGGCCCTTGGCACGCCGGATTTCATCGAGGCGCTCGCGAACAGCACGGGCTGCGCCCTTGTCGCGCCCACTCAGTTCCTTGAACACCTCCTGCAACTGCTCCGCCGACGGCTGGGTCTGCAGCCATTCGCGAATGCGCGATGCCCTCTCTCCCGAGGTCGCGGCGGAAAACGCGCCGCCCGTCAGCGCATCCAAGGGATGCGGCTCGGTGTGCTTGGCCGGGGCCGGGTTCACTTCGGGTGCGTCAGACATTTTGTTGCGAGAAGAAAAGGGAAACATGGATTCAGGGGGTAAAAGGCCGTGGCCGAGGAGCCAGCGCCTACAGGCAGCGCAGATGACGCCGCCGACAAGGGCGCTATTTTCGCCCGGTTTTAGCAAGTCCCCTACATGGGGCGTTTTTATTCGGACTCAGCGGGCACACGGGGCCATGGTTCAGACACTGGAGCGCTGAATATGGGGTGCAGCGCTGCGACTGCAATACGGCAATGTAGCCCACGGCCATGGATGGATGAAAAAGCTTGTTTCCACCGGATGCGCCCTTTCAGCGAGTGGACAAAGTAAGTTCTGCGTGGGGCGCCCCGTTCGCACTCTCCGAATCGATTTTCGGTGCGCCGACGAACAATCGCCCCAGCGCGACTTGCCGCCCCGCCAGGTAGTCACGGACCGCCACTGCCCGTGCCTGTGCCAGCTCTCTCATCGCCTCATCGGGAATTGCCATGTCCGCCAATAACAAGGCTTCCATTTCTGGCACGGACAAATCCTTCGCCATGCCGACCAGATTGCGGGGCTTGGCCATGTCGGTGCGGCGATACACCTCCTTGAGCGAGTCAGCGTACTGCGGAGAACCCGGCGCAGGCGCCTGGGGTTCCGAGGGCGCTTGATCGCCCCGCGCAGCCATGCGGCGCGCTTGTGCCGCCACCCGGGACTGCAGCGCGGCCCGTTTCCAGCCCTCTTGTTCGGCTTCTCGCTGAGCGTGCCCGGCGACGGTCATGTTCAGTCCCGGTCGGTCCGAGAGTGCCTGCCCGATCTTGTCGAGCGTCTTTCGGGCTTCATCGTCCAGGGCCGCGCTGCCCGGGGCGAAGTTGACGCGATCCAGCTCAGAACTGCCCCCCATCCATCCGGCCAGCAATGAAAACGGCGAAGTGATCGCCTTCATCACCAAGTTGCCCACCGCGCGAAAAATCACCGGCCCCAGGCGGAACTGGGGGTCGTTCAGCGAGCCATTGATCGGCAGTTCCACGTCGATCACACCATTTCGGTCAGCCAGCAAGGCAACGGCCAGGCGCACGGGCAAACTGGCCGGAGCGCCCTCCACCGGCTCGCCAAAACGCAATTGATTCAGCACGAGCTTGTTGCTGGCCGTCAATTGACCATCTGGCAGAACACGATAGTTGACGTCCATGCTCAGCTTGCCCCGCTCGATGCCATGGCCCGCGTATTTGATGCTGTAGGGCGAAAGCGGCGGCAGTTCCAGATCGCGCATCCGGCCTTGGATGTCCAGTGCCAAGGGCTTGGCCAGCGGATTCAGGCGCCCCGTGATGTCGAGCGAGGCCGAGCCCTGCGCCCGTCCGCGCAGTTGAAGTTCGGCCATGGCGGGCTCACCGCCCTCGGCGGAGGGCGCGGACGCAAAAGCCCCCAGGCGACCATTCAATTCGCTCAGGTCCGCTGAATAGTTGGGCCGAACGAACGAATCGGTAAAACGCACCGAACCGCCAGTGAGCACCACGGGGCCGAAACGCATGACTGGCGCCATTGCCGGCTTGGTGGCCTGGGGCGGCGTCGAGCCAGCCGCTGGGGTGATGTCGGGGGAAGCCTCCGCTGCTGCCGATCCACCGGGTGGCCCCTGGGCAGGCTGAGCAAGGTCCTGCAGATTGATGCGCCCATTCGGCTGAACGATGATGCGGGCAAAAAAGTCGCTCAACGCCGTTTCCTTGACGTCGAGCGCGGTTGGCTTTCCGGGCGCCAGGGTGAAATCCACCCCCTGCAGGGCCAGCGACTTCCAGTTCAGCAGTTCTTCCCCACGGATGGGTGCAGCCCCGTCGGCCGGTCCATTCGCGGCTGGGCGAACGGCCAGGGCCCTCACCCGCACCTCGTCCAGTGCGGCATTGCCCCGCACGCCGACGTCCGGGCCGTCGGTTTGCGCGGCATAACGCACCTCGCCATTGAAGCTGCCGAGGGCACGCACGACATCGACCGCCAACGGGTTGTCCACATACGGCTTGAAGGGATGCAGTGGCAGGCGGGACGCCTGCACCTTGCCCTGTGCCAACAGGGGCGTCATCTGCACCGTTCCTTCATAGGCCAGGTTGCCGGGATCTGTCCGCCCGGCCCCAAGGCGTGCCGATAGCGACAACGACACTGGAGGTGCGCCGGCATTCACAGGCCATGCCAAGCCCTTGGCACACATCTGGAAGGTGTCGAGCATTACCGCCACAGGCTGTGCCTTGGCCGCATCGTTGAACGCCAGCGCTCCACCGTCCACCGACACTTCGGCCAGTTGCACGCTCCAGCCGGGGGCTGCATCCGTGCGCGTTGCGGCGGTGACTGGCACACGGCCTTTCCCTGCGGTGTCGGGCACCGTCGTCAGCCAGCGCTCCACCATCCAGCGCCCGTCCCCAGTACGCTCCAGGCGCACTTTGGGCTGCGATGTCGCCACCCGCGCGATGGCAACGGTGCGCTGCGGCATCCGGATCAACGCATCCTCGACCTCGATGCGGCCGATTTCAGCCCAGGCCGCGTTGTTGCGCAGGCCCGAGACCGTGGCGGTCCCCTCTGGGCAGTCCCGACCAGCCGGAGCACAGGCCCATTCGGCGCGGTCCACCGACAGCTTCGCGATCTTTGCCGCCCACGCGGAGCCGTTCCAGGCGATGCCCCCATCGGAATCCAGCGTTCCGTCCAGTTGGGGCTGGACGAGGTTGGCCAGGTATGGCCGGGCCATGGACAACGGCCAGCCCCGGGCGGACACGGCCACGCGGCCCGATTGCGCCAGCACCTCCCCTTGAAGCGACAAGGTCGCGGCGTCGCTCCCCGCTTCGGACGACAGCCGCGCATCCGCAGTGAACTGCACTGGCCGGGTGAGTGGCAAGGCCAGCCGGGTCGCGCGCACCCGCAGGTCGCGGGCCGAGATGCGGGCGGGCACTGCTGTCCCATCGTCCAGCCAGTCCACCTGCCCCCCATTGATGGCCACCCGATCCACCACCACATCCCACGGTGCATCATGAGCCGCATTGGTCCCCGCCTTCGTGGCATTCTGGTCTTGCGCCGCACCGCCCAGCAAGGCCATGCGCCCTTCCCGGTCACGCCGCACCGTCGCATGCGGCCCGCGCCACTCCAGCGAAGCCACATGCACCTTCCGCTGGAAAGGCTGCAGCGCCGCCACCTGGGCGGTGACCATGTCGAACGACAGCAGTGGGCCACCCTGTCGATCGCTCACGCGTGCACCATGGACCTGCACCACGCCGCTCACCGAAAGAGCAGGTTCGGACTGTTTCTGGAACGTCAGCCGCAGATCGGCGTCCAGCGTGCCTTGCTCGATGCGTACCGGCATGGCGGGAGGAAGGTAGGCCAGGAACGGCTGCAGATCCAACCCCTTGAATTGCAGCGTGGCTTCGGTGTCCCGGCTGTCCAGAAATGGCGTGCTCTGGGCCCCGGTCGTGAACGCCGTACCGTTCAGTTGAAAGGCGAGATGGGGCGCGACCTTCACGGTGCGGTCCGCGGGCAGATTGCTCAGAAACGGCACGCTCAGGGAAAATCCACGCACGGTGTGGACCCGTTTTTGTGGCGCATCGCCGAAATCCACGGCACCGTCCCTCACCACGATGTTGTAGAACGAAAACCGCTGGGGCTGCGCATCGGGCTCGGCCGTCGCCGAGGATGGTGTCGAGAACTTTTTCAGCAGGTCATCGAAGTCGGTCTGCCCAGCCGACGTGCGCGACAGACGCAATGTGGGTCCATCGATCTGCAGCGCGTCGATCACCGGCGCCAGATGCCAAAGGGACTGCAGTTCTGCATCTATATAGAGGCGCTGAATTTCTAACTGGGGCTCCTTGCCCGAAGTGTCTGCAGCCATCCTCAGATCCCGCAGTTCCAGCTCCAGGGTCCATGGCTTGAAATCGATCTTCCCGACAGACAGTTCTCGCCCCAATTGCTCGGACACCGTGTTGTGCAGCACGTAGCGCAGCACGGTCGGAACCACGGCCCAGGCCAGCGCCCAGAATCCCAGCCAAGCCAGCAACGTCCACGCCACGCGGCGCACCCACAGGTTTTTGATGATCGAAAGCGCTTGCAGGGGCACGTCAGAGTCCGGTTTTCATTGCACAGATCATGGGATTCGAGCAGAAATCGGCCGGGTCAACATGTAACCAGTCGCAAAAAAGAAAGCCCGGTGGGATCTGTCGATCCGCACCGGGCTTGACGGCTGACACAACGGTCTTTTGCCATCATTTGCACCCTGGAGCTTGAACGTCCACGGGGCAGGAGGCAAGGTATTGCCTCCGGGGTCTGCCTTGGAAGTTTGACCAGTCACCTTCAGTGCACTGCATGCGTCTGGAGGGCGGCTCCGCTTCGTCCGGCGATGCCTGAATCACTCAGGCAAGGCCACTTTAGCCAAGTTGGCGGACCACCACAAGCTGGATTTTCAATCGCCCTCCATGCCTCGATTGCATTCATCACGGCGGGGCTGCAGAAGCGGTAACGATGCCTCATGCAAGAGTGCCGATGCACCCTATAAACCTGTGTTTCCTACCAGATTTTTAAGATCGAATTGATCTAACGATCGGTTTTGTTAGTATTGACTCTGTATTAAGAGCCCTCCTAGAATCCGCGAGCCCTGAAAAACGGGGTTGACGATCTTCCATCCGCTGCCGATCCCGGCTAAGTCAGTTCGGTCATTGAACGCTCTCCGGAGGCAATGCGAACCTGATGGCGTACCAATCCAGGCGAGATGCCTGGCACGGCCTGGCCCCTTGTGGGCCACCTTGCTCAGGCCTCGACTCAGAAAGGAAAAGCTACATGACAGCGTTAGGAACAGTGGTCGCCGGATTGCGAACGTTCGCATCCGATGTGATCGACGGTTTTCTTGAAATCACCCACAGCAGCTTCGCTCTCCTTGGCCTGGCTGTCGCTTTTGCCGTCATCACTTTGACCGCGCGTCCCGACCTGCGCCAGACCGGAGAAGAAAAGCTGATGGGCTGGCTGCAAGCCCGCCAGGTCGCGGTCATGGGCACGCCCATCGAGCCGGAAGCCAGCGAGCGCGCCACGGCGAGCAATCCGAAGGAACTGCCCAAGGAGCAGGCAGCCGTCACCTACTGGCTCAGCAAGAAGTACCGTGTGGCGCCGGAGCCTTTGGCAGTGCTGGTGGCCGAAGCCTATGAAATCGGCGGCAAGACCAAGCTGGACCCCACGTTGATCCTGTCGATCATGGCCGTGGAATCGAGCTTCAACCCCTTCGCCCAGAGCGCGGTGGGCGCCCAGGGCCTGATGCAGGTCATGACGAATGTGCACACCGACAAGTACCAGAATTTCGGTGGCCACTTCGCGGCCTTCGATCCGGTGAGCAACCTGCGCGTGGGCGTGAAGGTGCTGCAGGAATGCATCACCCGCGCCGGGTCCCTCGAAGGCGGCTTGCGCTATTACGTCGGCGCGGCCAATCTGCCCGACGATGGCGGGTACGCCGCCAAGGTGCTGGCCGAGCACTTCCGCCTGCGCCAGGTGGCCAGCGGCCGCTCGGTGCCGTTGCAACCGCCTGCTCCCGCCACGCCGGCTGCCCCGCCGATGCTCTCCACGCAGGCGCCGGCACAGACCGTTCCCGCCAAGGCGGCCGCCGAAGCGGAAGCCCCCAAGGCCAGCGCCGACAAGGTGGCGCTTCTCTCCGACCTTTGAACCGACGGTGCCCGACTTGGGGCATCGATTCACATCCTCGGGCGCCAGGCCCGGTGCGGTCAGCTACACTCGCGGGGTACGCAACTGGCGATAGGCGCGGCACTCCACTGCCGCCGCTGACGTGGAAACCGACAGGGGTTCACCCCCTGTGAACCACTGGGGAGCGTGCCGCACGGGCTGAAAGGCCTGCTGTGTTCCGCCGTTCGCCTGGGCAGCCCTTGTTTCAAGGGACACCAGTTCATAGGACTGCCAACATGTACCAACGCAATATCCTCGTCAGCCAGGCCGACCCTGAAATCTGGGCCGCCATCCAGGCCGAAAACGTTCGCCAGGAACAGCACATCGAGCTGATCGCCAGCGAAAACTACGCATCCCCCGCCGTCATGGCCGCCCAGGGCTCGCAGCTCACCAACAAGTACGCCGAAGGCTATCCCGGCAAGCGCTACTACGGCGGCTGCGAGAATGTGGACGTGGTCGAGCAACTGGCCATCGACCGCGTGAAGAAGCTCTTCGGTGCCGAAGCCGCCAACGTGCAGCCCAACTCCGGCTCGCAGGCCAACCAGGCCGTGCTGCTGGCCTTCCTCAAGCCCGGCGACACCATCCTCGGCATGAGCCTGGCCGAAGGCGGCCACTTGACGCACGGCATGCCGCTGAACATGAGCGGCAAGTGGTTCAACATCGTCTCGTACGGCCTCAACGACAAGGAAGAGATCGACTACGACGCGCTCGAAGCCAAGGCCCGTGAACACAAGCCCAAGCTGATCATCGCCGGCGCATCGGCCTATTCCCTGCGCATCGACTTCGAGCGCTTCGCAAAGATCGCCAAGGAAATCGGCGCGATCTTCTGGGTGGACATCGCCCACTACGCCGGCCTCGTGGTCGCGGGCCAGTACCCCAACCCCGTGCCCCATGCCGACGTGGTCACCTCCACCACGCACAAGAGCCTGCGCGGCCCGCGCGGCGGCATCATCCTGATGAAGTCCGAGCACGAGAAGGCCATCAACAGCGCCATCTTCCCCGGCCTGCAAGGCGGCCCGCTGGAACACGTGATCGCCGCCAAGGCCGTGGCCTTCAAGGAAGCGCTGGAGCCGGGCTTCAAGGCCTACCAGGAACAGGTCGCCAAGAACGCCAAGGTGTTCGCCGAGACGCTGATCGAGCGCGGCCTGCGCATCGTGAGCGGCCGCACCGAGAGCCACGTGATGCTGGTGGATCTGCGCGCCAAGGGCATCACCGGCAAGGAAGCCGAAGCCGCCCTGGGCAACGCCCACATCACCATCAACAAGAACTCGATCCCCAACGACCCTGAGAAACCGATGGTGACCAGCGGCATCCGCGTGGGCACGCCGGCCATCACGACGCGGGGCTTCAAGGAAGAGGAAACGCGCCTCACGGCCCATCTCCTGGCCGATGTGCTGGACAATCCGCGCGACGAGGCCAACCTGGCCGCGGTGCGGGCCAAGGTGCACGCGCTGACCTCGCGCTTTCCCGTCTACGGCTGATCCATGCCCCGCTCTCCGCTCAGCGCCGACTGCC
>NZ_BAAJYR010000016.1:0-35760 GCF_057546605.1 Acidovorax sp. KPB24-03
AGTCTGGAGATTCCCCATGCCTTCTGTAGAGGCCGCAGGTTCGCCTTCGGCCGACGGTGCCGTGCGCTCCGAGGCCGAGTACCGGCGCGTTCAACGACTATCCGTGCACTTGCCAGGAACACGCGCTGGCACCTGGGTCCTGGGTGGCGCGTCGCTGGCGTGGATTGCGCAGGCCGCGCTCCTTGCGTGGGCTGTGCAAAGCCTGACCGATGGTGGCGGACTGACTGGCGTGATCTGGCCCGCGGTGGGCTACCTTCTGTTCGGCATCGCTCGCGCAACGGCCGAAGCCTGGGGCACGCGGCAGCTGTTCCATGGGGCCAGGCGCTATCTGAGCGGCCTTCGGGTGCAAGCAGTTGCCGCACTGGCGGGCCGGTCGCCACTGGATTCCACGCGGCCATCTTCTGGCCAGGCAGCCAGCGTGCTGACTGAGCAGGCCGAAGCGCTGCTGCCCTGGCTGTTGCGCTACCAACCCGCGCGCTGGCGGGTGATCGTCGTCCCTCCGGTGATCGCCGTGGTCGTGGGCAGCCTTTCGTGGGTGTGCGCACTGATCCTGATCGCAGCGGCGCCGTTGATCCCGCTGTTCATGGCCCTCATCGGTTGGCGCGCCAAGGCGGCCAGCGAAGAGCAGCTGCAGGCGCTGGGGGGCATGAACGGATTTCTGCTGGATCGTCTGCGCGGCTTGTCCACCCTGAGGGCGCTGGGAGCCGTGGATGCCACGGCACACCGCCTGCGGGCGTCGGCCGAATCCCTGCGGATGCGCACCATGCGCGTGCTGCGCATCGCCTTCCTTTCCTCGGCATCGTTGGAGCTGTTCTCGGCCCTGGCGGTCGCGCTCGTCGCGGTGTACGTGGGCTTTCACCTCCTCGGTCAGATCGGGAGCGGAAGTTGGGGGAAGACACTGAGCCTGGGACAGGGTCTGTTCATCCTGTTGCTGGCACCGGCCTTCTTCGAGCCCCTGCGGGATTTGTCCGCAGCCTGGCACGACAAGGCGGCAGGAGAAGCAGCGCATGAAGCACTCGATTCGCTGCGCAAGGTGGGATTGGCCCTGCCGGGTGCACTGGACGAACAGGCCAGTGACGCTCCACCGGCGCGGGCGCGCTGCGCGCCCGCCGTCGACATTCGCGCACTGCGTTTTGGCTACGCGAGCGAGGCTACCGTGTTCGACGGCACGGGCCTGCACGTCGGCGCGGGCGAGCACGTGGCGCTGGTTGGCAGCAGCGGCATCGGCAAGACGACCCTGCTGTCGATCATCGCGGGCCTCGTACCTGCCCTGAATGGCGAGGTGCGCATCGGGAGCGTGCTCCTGAACGCAGCGACCGCCGCAGCCTTGCGCAGCCGCGTGGCCTGGATCGGGCAGAAGCCTCATGTCTTCGCCGGCACCGTGCGCGGAAACATCTCGATGCATCGGCCGGGCGTTTCGGAGGCGGCCGTGACTGCGGCCATCCACTTCGCTGCGCTGGGACGAGTTCGCAACGCCTTGTCCGACGGGCGTCTGAGTGAAGGCGGCGCGGGCCTGTCCGGTGGCGAGTTGGTGCGCCTGGCGCTCGCGCGCGCCGCGGCAGACCCAACGGCTGACCTGCTGCTGGTGGACGAACCCACCGCGCATCTGGATCGCGACACGGCTGCCGAAGTTATCGACGCCTTGCTGCACCTCGCGCGGGGCCGCACGCTGATCGTGGCGACGCACGATCTGGCGCTGGCCGGATGTTTAGGTCGCATCATTCGCGTGGATGACGCCTTCAACGGGCACCCGGTCCGGAGCGCCGCATGAAGCACCGCCGCGACCTCGTTGCCGTACTGCGGCTGTTCGTGCAGACCGGCGGCCGGCGGATGCTGTCGGGCGCGTTGCTGTCCGCGCTCACGGTGGCGTCGGGCATGGCGCTGCTAGGAGTTTCCGGTTGGTTCATCACGGCAACCGCACTGGCCGGCTTGTCGGTTGCGGCGGCTCTGGCCTTCGACGTGTTCACACCCAGCGCGAGCATCCGGCTCCTGGCACTGGGACGCACCGCCGGCCGCTATGCAGAGCGCGTTGTCACGCACGACGCCACGCTGGGCGTGCTCGCGGCCCTGCGTGAGCGGCTGTTCCGAGGCTGGGCTGAAGCAAGTGCGGCACACCAACTGCTGCGGCGTCCGGCACGCATGCTGTTCCGGCTGACCATCGACATTGACTCCCTCGAATCGATCTACCTGCGTGTGCTCGTGCCGGCCGGTGCGGCACTGATGGCTGTGTCGCTGGTGGGCGGGCTACTGGGCATGCTCGACTGGCGCCTGGGCGCGGCAATCTTTGCCTGGTTGATGTTGTGCGGCTGGGGCATCGCGCTCGCCGTGACGCGCCGCGCTCGGCCGCTGGCGCTGCGCAGGGCGCTCGGTCTGGAGCGCCTGCGCGCGCAGACCATCGATCTGGTGGCTGGCCAGACAGATCTGGCGATGGCTGGTCGGCTGCAGTCGCAATGCCAAACCTTGGCCCGCACAGATCAAAGGCTGGCAGGCATCGACGATGCCCTGCACCGATTGGAAACCCGCGCTGGGTGGCTCTACGCGGTGGGGGGACACCTGACAGTGGCTGCGGTGCTGTTTGCCGTCGGAGCGCTCGCCGAGCGCGGTGCTATTGGAATACCCATGGCAACCTTGGCCGTGCTGCTGGTGCTGTCCGCGCTGGAGCCATTCGCTGCATTGCGGCGCGGCGCACTGGAGGCCGGACGCAGTTGGCTGGCCGCACGCCGCTTGGCGCCTCGGCTGCACGCTCAAGTCCACCCTGCTTCACAACCCACGTCGCCTGCCGAAGGCGTTGCCCTGCGGCTGGACAGTGTTTGCGCAGGGCACGAAGGCGAGGACAGGATCACGCTGCACAGGATGAGCTTGCATGTGGCGGTTGGTGAGCGTGTCGCAGTCATCGGCTCCAGCGGAGCCGGCAAATCCACCTTGCTGGCAGTGGCCGCTGGCGAGTTGCGGATTCGATCAGGGCAGGTCCATGCACGCGCTGGCACCTGGTTCACGCAGCGCACTGAGTTGTTTCAGGACAGCCTGCGCGACAACCTCCGTCTGGCCGACCCGCAGGCCACAGACGAGCAGTTGTGGACGGTACTGCAGGACAGCGGCCTGGCCGCAGACCTGCACCAACTTCCGCGAGGCCTGGACTCGCCGCTGGGCGAAGGCGGGCTGGGCCTGTCGGGCGGGCAGTCGCGCCGCCTGGCGCTGGCCCGGCTGCTGCTGCACCCGGCCGACTTCTGGCTGCTGGACGAGCCCACCGAAGGGCTGGACGGCCCCACGGCAGCCGACGTGCTGTTACGCCTGGCCCGGCATGCCAGCGGCCGCACCGTACTGATCGCCACCCACCTGCGCCGTGAGGCGGCCCTGGCCGACCGCCTTGTGGTGATGTCCGGCGGACACATCGTCGCTCAGCACATGCGCGGCACGCCCCGATTCGACGCGGCGCTCACAGCGTTGCGCCAGCACTGACGCCCAAACATCTTCCATCTCAAGAAAGGATCTCCACCATGGACCTCGACATCGTCGGGCTATCCCGACTGCAGTTCGCCGCGACGGCGCTCTACCACTTCTTGTTCGTGCCTTTGACCATCGGCCTGTCCATCCTGCTGGCCATCATGGAGACCGTCTATGTCATGACCGGGCGTCCCATCTGGCGGCAGATGACCAAGTTCTGGGGCGGGTTGTTCGGTATCAACTTCGCGCTGGGCGTTTCCACCGGCTTGGTGATGGAGTTCCAGTTCGGCATGAACTGGAGCTACTTCAGCCACTACGTGGGTGACATCTTCGGCGCGCCATTGGCGATCGAAGGCCTGATGGCCTTCTTCATGGAGGCTACGTTCGTTGGCATGTTCTTCTTCGGCTGGGAGCGCATGTCCAAGGTGGCGCATTGCGTGGTCACCTGGCTCGTCGCGCTGGGCACTAACTTCTCGGCACTGTGGATCCTGATTGCGAATGGCTGGATGCAGAACCCCGTGGGTGCCAGGCTCAACCCACAGACCATGCGCATGGAGGTGGAGAGCTTCTACGAGGTGCTGTTCAACCCGGTAGCTCAGGCCAAGTTCGTGCACACAGTCTCCGCCGGCTACACCATTGCGGCCATCTTCGTGCTGGGGGTCTCGGCGTGGTTCCTGCTCAAGGGGCGGCATGTCGACCTGGCGAAGCGCTCGATGACCGTGGCCGCGTCGTTCGGCCTGGCGGCCTCGCTGTCTGTCGTGGTGCTGGGCGATGAAAGCGGCTACGCCGCCAACGAACACCAGAAGATGAAGATGGCCGCGATCGAGGCCATGTGGAAGACAGAGCCCGCGCCCGCAGCCTTCACCGTCTTCGGCTTCCCCGACCAGGAGGCGCGCAAGACGCACTATGCGGTGCACATCCCCTGGGTCATGGGCCTGATCGGTACACGCTCACTGACAGCTGAGATTCCTGGGATCGAGGATCTGGTTCAGCAAGCCCACGGGCACATCCGGGACGGCATCCAGGCCTACGACGCGCTGCAGCAGATCCGGGCTGCGGGCTCCGAAGGCACGGTTGCGCCCCACTTCCGCCTGATGTTCGAAAAGCATGGGCATCGGCTGGGGTACGCCATGCTCCTCAAATCCTATGTGGACGATCCGCGCACCGCCACCGAGGAGCAGATCACCAAGGCTGCGTGGGACACGGTGCCGCAGGTGGCGCCGCTGTACTGGTCGTTCCGCGTGATGGTCGGCCTGGGCATGTTCTTCATCGTCCTCACTGCCACTTTCTTTTGGCTGTCCGCGCGCCGCCGGTTGGACGCACACCCCTGGCTGCTCAAGGTCGCCTTGTGGTCCATCCCATTGCCCTGGATCGCCGCCGAGGCCGGCTGGATCGTGGCCGAACTGGGCCGACAACCCTGGGCCGTGGAGGGCGTGCTGCCCACCGCCCTGGCCGTGTCCGAACTGGGCGCTGGCACGGTGCTGTTCACCTTGTTGAGCTTCGTTGTCATCTACACGGTGCTGCTCGTCGTGGAGATGAAGCTGATGCTCAAGGCGATCCGCAAGGGGCCGCAGCCAGACCCCTTATCAACGGCGCCCGCCGACGTTCCCCTGATCGGCAAAGTGCCCACTGCCGCCTGACCAATAAACACCCCCCTGCGGAGAAATCCATGATCCTTCATACCCTTCTGGACTATGACGTGCTGCGCGTCATCTGGTGGCTGCTGCTCGGCGTGCTGCTGGTTGGCTTCGCCGTCACTGACGGCTTCGACCTTGGCGTGGGCACTTTGCTGCCCTTTGTCGCCCGCGACGACATCGAACGCCGGGTCGTCATCAACACCATCGGCCCCGTGTGGGAAGGCAACCAAGTCTGGCTGGTGCTGGGCGGCGGCGCCATTTTCGCTGCCTGGCCGCACATCTACGCCATGAGCTTCTCGGGCTTCTACCTCGCCATGTTCGCTGCTCTGTTCGCACTGATCCTGCGGCCAGTCGGCTTCAAGTACCGCAGCAAGCAGGAGAGCCCCGCCTGGCGCAGCGCCTGGGATTGGGCGCTCTTCGTGGGCAGCGTCGTGCCGGCGCTGATCTTCGGCGTTGCCATAGGCAACGTGTTGCAGGGCGTGCCGTTCAGATTCACCGACGACATGCGCATGATCTACGAAGGCGGCTTCTTCGACCTGCTCAACCCATTCGCCGTGTTGTGTGGCCTGGTGTCCGTCGCCATGATGGTGATGCACGGCGGTGCCTGGCTGGCCCTCAAGATCGAGGGTGTGGTCGCCCAACGCGCGCGCCGATGCGCCACCATCGCGGGCATTGCCACCATCGCGCTCTACGCCCTGGCCGGTGTACTGCTGTGGAGCCTGATCAGCGGCTACCAGCTGACCAGCCCCCACGTTCCCAACGGCCCCTCCAATCCGCTGCTCAAGACCGTGCAATCGGGCGTGGCAGGTGCCTGGTTCACCAACTACCAGAACCATCCGTGGACCGTGTTGGCGCCAACGCTCGGTTTTGCCGGCGCATTGTTGGCACTGGTGGGTCTGCGCGCCCGCTGGGAAGGCATCACCATGGTCTTCAGCGGTCTGTCCGTCGCTGGCATCGTGCTCAGCGTAGGAGCATCGATGTTCCCTTTCATCGTACCCTCGTCGACCCACTTGCGCTCGGCACTCACGGTGTGGGATGCGTCGTCCAGCCACCTGACGCTGTTCATCATGCTGGTGTGCAGCATCGTGTTCATTCCGCTCATCCTGGCCTACACCGCCTGGGTGTACCGCGTGATGTGGGGAAAGGTGCGCCCGCGCGACATCACGCAGGGCGACCACGCCTACTGAACCTATCTCCCCTCACACCGAAGACAAGGAACCTCGATATGTGGTACTTCGCCTGGACTCTTGGACTGCCGCTCGCCGCCGCCTTTGCGGTACTCAATGCCATGTGGTACGAGCTGATGGACGACGCGGCACTCAAGCGCACGCGCGCGCCCACCCCCGGAGAGCGACGTGACGCCGCATGAAAACCTGCAAGACGAACCGCGCGCCTCTGCAACAAGCGCGCTGGTGCCGGGGGCGACCCTGTTCCGCACTGGCGAAACCGGTGGCGTGTGGCAGGTGGTTGGTGGCCTGATCCGACTGGAAGCCAAGCAGCCCGCGCAAGCGGGGCTGGTACGCCTGGCCTTGCCTGGCGACGTGCTCGGTGCTGAAACCATACTGGCGCAGCCCTACGCGTTAACGGCAACAGCAGTGATGACCTGCGAACTCTCGCAAATATCGGTGGACAGTGAAACGCATCGAGTGCTGATCCTGGCTGCCGCATTCCTACAGGGGCAGCAACGGTCGGCTGAAGCGATGCGCCTGCGTGAAGGTTCGGTTGCCGAGCGCTTAGACCGCCTGCTCCGACTGCTGAGCCTCCAAGCAGAGGATGACGTGCGAAGCGCACGCCAGCGAAGGCTGCCCATCACGCTGAAAGACGTTGCGCTCATCATCGATTCCTCGCCAGAAAGCGTGTGCAGAAGCTTGCCGCAGCGGTTGGGAGCGCGCCCTATGAGCCACGAAAGTCAGATCGTCAATCGCACAAGATTGACATCCGTCAAGCGCGCTACCGGGAACTTGGAAACTGTTCAACGATAATGACAGTCATGCACGCTCTGCGAACCTCCACAATACTTGCCCGCCTGGTTCTGGCGTGGTTTGTATTGACGTTGGGCGTCGCCGTGGCATCTCCCGTGGTTCATCCCAAGGCCATGGAACTCGTGTGCTCCGCAAGCGGCAGCGTGAAGCTTGTGGTCGTCGATGGCACCAGCGAAGGCCAGCAGGGAACCAGCCATACGCTGGATTGCTCCCTGTGCCTACCGGCCTCATTGCCGACACCTCTGTTTCCACACCAACTGGTGCTGCCGCAGGTCCACGTCAATGCGCGGCATCCCTTCGCGTCGGCTCACATCGCGGCGCTGCTCGGCGCGCCGCTGCCGCCGCGCGGCCCTCCGTCTCTCTCCTGATCGTCGGCCCCTGACACGGTCTGGCTGGGTGCGCCCGCCGGTTCTGCCCGTATCCGTGCTGCCGACCCTCGCTGCCATGCGGCCGACTGGCCCCGCGCAGCGATTGCCCTGACGCATCTGCACTAAAGCCTAAGTGGCTTGGAGCATTGCGTCGGCTGACACGTAGCCCCAGTTGTTTCTTGCCACCGGATCGGCCCCGAGCCGCGTCGGCGCATGGGGTGCTTGACGTCACAGCCAACGACGGCTTACGTGTTAGCCACTGGCGACCTTAAACGCGTAGCCCGGCCCACGCCGCAAACCCATCGCTCGTCCCACAACAAATACCCAGGGACCCTCATGACCAAACCAATCCTCGCTCCTCTGGCCGCCGCACTGATCTCGACAGGCCTGATGCATTCGCCATTGGTGCTGGCACAGGCGCAGGAGCGCTCGACGGCAGGGCAGTCTGGGAAGAGCGTGCAAGAACTGCCGACGGTGACCGTCACCGGGACGCCCGACGACTATCGTGCCCACACAACCAGCACCGCCACCCGCACCGACACCCCCGCCCTGCAGACCTCCCAGAGCGTCCAGATCGTCCCCCGCGCAGTGATCGAGGACCAGAACGCTCTCACGCTGACCGATGCCGTGCGCAACGTCTCCGGTGTGCAGTACGACTTCGGGTTCAACGGCTCCATGCAGCCTCTGCTCATCCTGCGGGGCTTTCCCAGTACGTCGATGACGGCGATGGGGCCGATGTCGGGCATCTCCAGCTACTACCTGGATGGCTCCAAGGTCATGGGCGTGCCCATCAACATGGCCAACGTCCAGTCGGTTGAGGTCGTCAAGGGGCCGGCCAGCGTGCTGTACGGCCGCTCCGAACCAGGCGGCCTGGTCAACGTGGTCACCAAACCCATCTCCAGCGTGTCCGAGCTGAGCTTGGAGCAGACCATCGGCCAGCGCGGTCTGTCGCGCACGGCCATCGAGGCTTCGGGCAGTCTCAATGCCGACAAGACGCTGCGCGGCCGCGTAGCCGCTTCGTATTACACGTCTGACTCGATCCGCGACTACGTCAAAGACCGGCTGGGCAACTTCACCGGCAGCCTGGCCTGGGTGCCCGATGCGCGCACCAACGTTACGGCCACGCTGGACTACTCCGACAACCGCTACCGCACGGACATGGGCATTCCGGCCGTCGGCAACCGGCCGGCCGACCTACCCTGGTCGCGCCAGTACAACGACTCGCCCTACCTGTCGAGCGCCAAGACCACGAGCCTCAAGCTCGATGCCTCGCACCAGATCGACGACACCTGGCAGGTCAAGGGCCGGGTGCTGAGTCTGCGCAGCGACACGTCCGAGATGGACATCTACACCTACCGCGGCGACTACGGCATGGGCATGACGCCCGACCAGACCTGCCCGGGCACCGGCAATCCGCTGTGCCGCTACTACTTCGGCGTGCGGCCCGATGGCCGCTACCAGGTCGATCAGTTCAATGTGGACCTGACGGGCAAGTTCCAGGCGGGCGGCGTTGCCCACACCGTGCTCGCCGGCTTCGACACCTACCGTACCAAGAAGACCGGCACGACCTACATGCAGCAGCTGTCGTCGGTGGACATCTACAACCCGTCGCTGGGCAGCACGCCGGGGCTGGACCCGATGATGTCCATGCCGCAGGACTACGACGACTACAGCCGCTGGACCAGCTTCTACGTGCAGGACCAGATCGCGCTGGGCAACGGCATCTTCCTCACCGGTGCGTTGCGCCACGACCGCACGAGCGCGGTGTTCGGCGTACCGGGCACCGTGCCCAACGACAAGTCGTTCACCACGCCCCGGCTGGGTGCGGCATGGCAGTTCGCGCCCAACCAGTCTGTCTACGTCCAGTACCAGGATGCGGTCAGTGCCAACAATGGCCGCGACACCGTGACCGGCGCCGCGCTGGAGGCCGAGCGCGCACGGCAGATCGAGGTGGGCCACAAGATCGAGCTGTTCGACGGCAAGCTCAGCTCGACCGTCGCGCTGTTCCAGCTCACCAAGCGCAACCGCGGCGCGTCGGTGCCGGATCCGTTGTCGCCCACCTTCACCAACGTCGTCACCGTCGGCAAAGCCGTGTCGCGCGGCCTGGAATGGGACGTGTCGGGCCAGATCACCAAGCAGCTGTCGCTGATCGGCTCCTACGCCTACACCGATACCGAAGTCCCCGAGGATCCCACCTACAAGGGCAAGGAACTCGCCAACGTGGCGCGGCACAGCGCCAGTCTGTGGGCGCGCTACGCGCTCGACAGCCAGTGGACGGTGGGGGGCGGCGTATTCGCCCAGGGCCAGCGCCAGGGCGATTCCGGCAACACCTTCCAGATGCCTGGCTACGCGCGCGTGGACGCCATGTTGGCCTACCGCTTCGGCCTGGGTTCGAGCAAGGCCTCGCTGCAGTTCAACCTGGACAACGTCTTCAACAAGAAATACTTCACCGGCAGCCACCAGTTCGTGCAGGACTGGATCAAGCTGGGCAATCCGCGCACGGCCAAGCTCACGCTGCGCGTGGACTACTGAGTCGCGGCCATGAGCATTGAACGACGCAGTTTCCTGCACGCTGCGGCGGCGGCGCTGACCACCTCGCCGTGGCTGGCCCATGCGGGTCAGGACCCATCGGCGCAGGCTAGCTCGGCGCACGACATGAGCGCCATGCCCGTGTCGTGGACCGGCAAGGAGCAGATCGGCATGTTGCTCTATCCCGGCATGACGGCCCTGGACTTCGTAGGGCCGCAGCACATGTTTGCGGGTTTGATGGGAGCGAAGGTGCACCACGTCGCCAAGACCATGGCACCAGTGGTGAGCGATACCCAGCTCGCGATCTTGCCCACGATCACGTTGGCCAGGTGCCCGCGTGACCTGGACATCCTCTTCGTTCCTGGCGGTGGCGCCGGCACGCTGGCAACCATGCAGGACGCGCAGATCCTGGCCTTCCTTGCCGACCGGGGCCGTCGCGCCAAATTGGTAGCCAGCGTGTGCACCGGCTCGCTCGTCCTTGGGGCCGCAGGTCTTTTGCAGGGCTACAAGGCCACTACACATTGGGCCACGCATTCGCTGTTGACCGACGCAGGGGCCATTCCTGTGGAGGCGCGCGTGGTGCACGACCGCAACCGCATCACGGGTGCAGGCGTGAGCGCGGGCCTGGATCTGGGCCTGGCCATCGTCGGCATGTTGCGGGATTCGACTTATGCGCAGTCCATGCAGTTGCTGGCCGAGTACGCGCCCGAGCCGCCGTTCAACGCGGGGACGCCGCGCACTGCTCCCCCTGCGGTCGTTTCCATGACCGCAGACATGTTCAAGGACTTCGACCTTCAGGCCCGCGCAGCGCTGGCCGCAGCCAGGCGGTCCAAGACCTCTTCTGGACGTTGAAACCAATGATGAAACGCGACCAACTGATGCAGCATTTCGCGAGCCTGTGGGCTCGATACGTTGCCAACGCCCGCAGCGGCTTCATTCCGAAGCGTGCTTGGTCCCTCGCCATGGCAGCCGGTGCCTTGGCGCTGTGCGGCTGCGTGGAAAAGCCTGCGCCGCGCCCCGCACCTCCTGCCCTCGAAAGGCTGTCGTCCGAGGACGCGACGCTGAAGGCGCAGTTGCCCAAGGACATCACGCCAGAGAACCATTCCATGGTCATGGATGCGATCCTGGGCAAGCCCAAGCATCCCATCAAGCAGATCGGCATCTTGGTCTACGACGGCGTCAACGACCTGGACTTCATGGGGGCACGCTATGTCCTGGGCCAGGCGGGAGCCACCACACGATTGATCGGCATCAAGCCCGGCCCGATCAAGACCGTCATGGGTGTGCAGGTGATACCCGACACGGTGATCGATTCCGTGCAGCAGCTCGACATCCTGATCATTCCGGGCGGCTTCACCGGCACCATCGAAGCGAGCTACGACGAGCGGGTGCTCGACTGGATTCGGGCCATCGACAAAGGAACGACCTACACCGGCGCCATCTGCACCGGCGTCTGGATTCTGGGCGCCACCGGCCTGCTGGAGGGCAAGCGCGCTTCCACCAACTGGTACCGCGAGGAAGAGTTCCTCAAGAAGTACAAGGCCATCCCCGCCAACGAGCGCTACACGCGCGACGGCAAGTATTGGACCTCGGCGGGCGTCACCGCCGGTATGGACATGTCCCTGGCGCTGCTCAACGACAACTGGGGCCAGCGCTACACGCAGGGCGTGATGCTGGACATGGAGTACGACCCCGCGCCCCCCATACAGGGCGGTACGCCCGAGAAGACCGGCTGGCTGGTCGAGTGGATGGTCAAGGCCATGTACGACGCCGGTGTGGATCCCCTGATCAAGCGCCTGGAAGCCGAAAAGACTTCGCGTGCGAACAGTGGGGCGCCGCCTCGCTGATCCCATCCCTGTCAACACAGCCTAGAAACGTCGCCATGAGCCAACTCTCTTCACCCCCGGCGCACGCTTTGATCCACAGGAGCTCTTGCATGAATCAAACACTCACCCGGCGAACCCTGCTGATCGCCACTGCATTCGGCGCCATTGCGCTGTCTGCATGCGGGCGCAAAGCAACTGAGACCTACAACGGAATCGACCTGACCGGCGCCACCTATGCCACCAACATCCGGCTCTCCGATCCAGATGGCAAGGAGCGCACGCTGGCAGATTTCAAGGGCAAGGCCGTGCTGGTTTTCTTCGGATTCACCCAGTGCCCCGACGTCTGCCCAACGGCGCTGGCCCGGGCGTCCGAGGTCAAGAGGCTGCTGGGTGCCGATGGCGAGCGTTTCCAGACGTTGTTCATCACGGTCGACCCTGAACGCGATACGCCCGAGTTGCTCAAAGCCTATACCGCAGCATTTGATCCCAGCTTCATCGGCCTGTATGGGGATATGAAGCGCACGGCCGAGACCGCCAAGGACTTCAAAGTCTTCTACAACAAGGTGCCTACCGGCGCGTCCTACACCATGGACCACACGTCACTCAGCTACGTCTACGACCCGCAAGGCAAGCTGCGCCTGGCCCTGCGCCACGAGCAATCCGCGCAGCAGTACGCGGACGACATCCGCAAGCTCCTCAATCCCACCTGATCCTCAACCCCCCGCAAGGAGAACACCATGCAACTAGTCATCCGCTCCGCCATCGTCGTTGGTTCGATGCTCGCAGCCACCGCCCAGGCTCAAGTCACCGTAAAAGACGCCTGGGTACGCGCTACGGTGCCGCAGCAGAAGGCCACGGGCGCCTTCATGCAGATCCAGGCCGCCAAAAACAGCAAGCTGCTCTCGGCAAGCTCGCCCATCACTGCTGTCGTCGAAGTCCATGAGATGGCTATGCAGGACAACGTGATGAAGATGCGTCAGGTCCCGTCCGTCGAGTTGCCGGCCGGCAAGACCGTGGAACTCAAGCCCGGCGGCTATCACGTGATGTTGATGGACCTGAAGCAACAGGTGAAGGCCGGAGACACCGTGCCGCTCACCCTGGTGGTCGAAGGCGTGGACGGCAAGCGCGAGTCGATCGAAGTGAAGGCGCCCGTACGGGCACTCAACGCCAACAGTGCCCAGCCCGCTGTCCACGACGCGCACGGCGCTCACAAACACTGAGATGGCGCACGATGAGATTGATCTACAAGGCCACGCTTCGCGCTGCGCGTTTGCCGCTGGCTGCCGCGTTGCTGTTAGCGATGGTCACCCTGGCTCAGTCCCAGACCGCGCCAGCCCAGGCGATCACCGCTGCTGACCCGTCCAGCGACTCCACACTCACCCTGGGCACCGTCACTATCAGCGGCAAGGCGGCAGGGCCGCTGTCGGCCCGGAGCGTGTTCAGCTCGGTGGACATTCTGGGCGCCAGCCTGCTGCAGGACCAGCACGTGGACTACAGCTGGGAGCTGCTGACGCGCGCTCCGGGCGTGCAGGTGACCCAGTTCAAGCAGGGCACGGACGCCGGGCGCTTTTCGTTTCGCGGTTTCAACGGCGAGGGCCGCATCAACGCCGTCAAGCTGCTGATCGACGGCATTCCCAGCAACGACAACGCGGGCGGCATGCCCTTTCTGGATGCGGTGTTTCCGCTGGACATCGAGGCCATCGAGATCGTGCGTGGCACGAACGACCCGCGCTACGGGCTGCACAACATCGCGGGTAACGCCAACGTGCTCACGCGCACCGGTGGGAACGAAGGTCGGGCCAGCCTGACCTTGGGCAGCTTTGGCACCAAGGAGGCGCAGATCGCCAAGGGCATTGAGAGCGGCAACTGGAGCCAGAACTACGTCCTGGCCTGGCGCGACTCCGATGGGTACCGCGACCATGCCTATGCGAAGAAGTTCGCGCTGTCGGGAAAATGGTTCTACACCAGCGACGACGCGCGCTGGCGAGCAGGACTGAGCGCACGCTACTACCGCAACCAGGCGCTGGAGTCCGGCTACCTCACGCGCGAACAGGCCTTGGCCGCGCCGCGTAGCTCCCCAGCCTACGCGCAGGACGACCGCGGCGAACGCGAGACCTTGCAACTCAGCACGCACCTGGATGCCAACCTGACGCAGGATCTGTCGTGGTCCGCCAAGCTATACACCAACCAGTACGAGAACCAGCGCTGGGTGCGCTTCTCGGCCGCAGGCGTGCAGCAGGAGCGCTACAACGATGAGAAGCAGCACGGCGCCATCACCACGCTGACCTGGCGTCCGAAGGTAAGTTGGGCGCACGATTTCACGCTGGAAGGCGGTGTCGATGCGCAATGGCAGGACAACATCGGCCAGCGCTACCGCACCCAGCAGCGCGTGCGCACCTCGCAGTTCCGCGACTGGGACTTCGACCTGGACACCCAGGGCGCCTACGTGCAGGCCGTGATTCGGCCGGTGGACGCCCTCAAGATCGTGCCCGCGCTGCGCGTGGACAAGGTGGGTGGCAATTTCGTTGATCGCCTGACCGGATCGCGCTATGACGTGCACGATTACGGGCTGATCAAGCAACCCAAGATCAGCGTGGCCTACACGCTGTCGCCTCAGGCCAGCGTGTACTTCAACTGGGGCCGCACCTTCCAGATCGGCACCGGCATCGACGGCTACCGCACACAGACGCGCAATCTCGCGCCCTCGATCAACGACGGTTGGGAGTCGGGCGTCAAGTTCAGCCCGCTGCCATGGCTGGACGGACGTGTTGCGTACTGGGAGCAACGCGCCTCGGGCGAGGTCGCCCGAGTGCTCGGCGTCAACGGCCTGCCCGATCCCGGCGGCCTGGGCAACGTGGGACGCACGCTGCGCAAGGGCGTCGATCTGCAGCTCAACGCCAAGCCTACGTCGCGTACTGCGGCCTGGGTGGCCTATTCGCTACAGCAGGCCAAGATCACCGAGCCGGATCCGAGCGCTCCCGCCACGCGCGGCCAATGGATCGAGAACGTGCCGCGCTACCTTGTGTCGGCCGGCGTGGACTGGCAGACCACGGAGTTGCTCAAGCTGTCGGCCTGGGCCAACGCGCAGGGCGACTACTACCTCGAACGCACCAACGTGCAGGCCAAGGCCGGCAAGTACGCCTTGCTGAACCTGGGGGCGACCTACCAAGTCTCTCCCACCATGGACGTGAGCCTGCAGGTGAAGAACATCACCAACCGCAAGTACGTGTATGCCTGGTACGACAGCGGCTCCTCGGGCTATTCGCCTGGCGACGGCCGTGGCGCCTATGCCAGCGTGAACGCGCGCTTCTGATGACTGCGTCGACCTTGACCCAATCCCGTTTGCCCGCCCGCTCCGGCGCGGGCGACCTGTACCGGGCGGTCTGGCGCTGGCATTTCTATGCCGGTTTGCTGGTGTTGCCCTTCCTGGCCTGGCTGGCCATCACCGGCGGGCTATACGTGTTCAAGGCTGAGATCGACGGTTGGTTCCACCGCGACCTCAAGATGGTGTCGGCCACCGGCGCGGCTGCGCGCCCGCACAGCGAACTGGTGGCTGCGGCGCTGGCGGCGCACCCCGGCACGGTGCGCAAGCTCACGCCAGCGCCATTCCCCACGAACTCGGCCGAGGTGGGCATCACCAGTGCCGTTGGCGAACGGTTGACGGTCTTCGTCGATCCGTACCACGCTCAAGTGCTGGGTACGCTGCCTGAAGGCGGCAGCGTGGCGTGGACCATTCGCAAGCTGCACAGCCTGAAGTATTTCGGGCCGATCGCACGCGGGGCCATCGAGATCGCGGCCGGCTGGTCCATCCTGCTGGTGCTGACCGGCGTCTACCTGTGGTGGCCGCGCGGCCAGCGCGGCGGCGCGGTGTCCGTGCGCGGGCAGCCCCGCCAGCGCCTGTTCTGGCGCGACCTGCATGCGGTCACCGGCATCTTCGTCGGCGCCATGCTGGCCTTCCTCGCCATCACCGGCATGCCATGGTCGGTGCTGTGGGGCCAGCAGGTGAACCAATGGGCCAACGGCCAAAACTTCGGCTACCCGGCTGGCGTGCGCGTGCAACTGCCCATGTCCCAGCAACGTTTGCAGGATTCTGGCCCCACCACCTGGTCGCTGGCGCAGGCCCGGCTGCCGGCCTCGACAGCTGACGGACATGCAGGGCACGAGGGACAAGAGGCGCACGGCAACGCCGCTCAGGCATCAGCCAGCGCCACACAAGGCGCGCAAGGCCTGGACGCCATGCTGATCATCGTCGGAGGCCTGAACCTGGCACCAGGCTACACCCTGAGCCTGCCAGTCGGCCCGACCGGCGTCTACACCGCGTCGGTGTACCCCAACGATCTGGCGCGCCAACGCGTGGTGCACCTCGATCAGTACAGCGGCGCCGTGTTGCTCGACATGGGCTATGCCGACTACGGCCCGCTGGGCCGCTGGCTGGAATGGGGCATCAACGTGCACATGGGCCAGGAGTTCGGCGTGCCCAACCAAGCGCTGCTGGTCATGGCTTGCCTGGCCGTCATGCTGCTGTGCGTCAGCGCCGTGGTGATGTGGTGGAAGCGCCGGCCTGCGGGTGCGCTCGGCGCGCCGCCCCTGCCTGCCGACCGGCGTGTGCTGCGCACCGTGCTGGGCCTGCTCGTGGTCGGTGGCGTGGCCTTCCCGTTGGTGGGCGCGTCGCTGCTGGTCATGTTCGTACTGGATCTGCTGCTGGTACGCGGCACCCAGCGGGAAGCGGCACCCGCGTAAGTTCTTTCACTTGCTATTTCACAGACCCCCGTCAACCCACCAGGAAACCACAATGAAAAACTCCCAGCGCTCCTTCATTTCAGCAGCAGTCGCCCTGGCGGCACTGATCGCCTTCCCAGCTTCGGCAGACCAGGGACTTGCGACCGCCAAGACCTGCATGGCATGTCATGGAGTGGACAAAAAGGTCGTCGGCCCAGCGTTCAAGGACGTAGCACGCAAGTACGCGGGCAATAAGGATGCCCCGTCTTTGCTGCTCACCAAGATCATGAAAGGCAGCAGCGGCGCATGGGGGCCAGTTCCCATGCCGCCAAACTCCCAGGTCAACGAAGCAGATGCCAAGAAGCTCGCCGCGTGGGTCTTGTCACTGAAGTGAGTCCTGCACCGCAGCCACAGCCATAGCTATCCAGAGCAATGCACAAGCGCTTGCTTCTCGCGCGTGATCGTGTCCAACCAAACCCATGGGTTTGGCTGGTCGTTTTCGCGTTGCTGTGGAGCATCCTGGCGCCACGAATCAGCTCGGTTCTGGGCCTAACCGGCGGCACATGGGTAGAGGTGTGTTGCAACTGGGGAGCAAAGCGCGTCCAACTCCGCGGCAGCGAAGAAGCACCTTCTTCAGAGAAAGTCCCCTACGCGTCCATGGCCACCGATTACCCGTATTGCAGACTGCATGGTGGCATTGCGCTGCCGGCATCAGCTTCCTTCGACCCCACGGCCCGGTGCTCTGCCACGGCAGGCGTCGCTTGCTTTGTGCGAACCGACGCGCCAACCGATCCTCCCTGGCGCCCGTCGCAGCCACGAGCACCACCTTTGACGAGTCCTGCCTGAACCGCTCAGCCTGCGCAGTGCATGCGCGGCGCTGCAACCCCATGGTGCCCGCATCGCGGGCGGCTGACCAGGAGTCGTCCTTGAATCTTCCCAATACCTCTACGCGCCCAAGCGCGCGCGATCTTCCGCCACCTCGTTACCTTGCATCTGCAGACCAGCAGCGCGGGTTCCCGCTGCGTTTCGTCGCGTTCACCGTATTGCATATCGCGCTGCTGGCGGCGATGTACGGCGCAGCCATGCTGAATGCCAAGGGACACGAACTGGAAGACGGCGCCTACGGCGCAGGCCAGGTGGAGCACCTCGGCCGCATGACGCTCCACCCGGTGCCTTCGCGCAGCGGCGAGCGATGACACATTGACTATGCCCGGTGAGCATCCATTTTGATGTGGCCCTGAGGTCCGAGAGGGACGGCAGCATCCGCTTCAAGGCCTGGGTGGAGCTGCTACGTGGTTCCACCGGTCACGATCGACATCAGCTAGGCACTACTTGAAGGATTCATCTTCTGGCTATTGAACTGCGTCACCTGAAAAGCTTTTTGATCGTGGCCGAAGAATTGCATTTCGGCCGCGCGGCGGAGCGCTTGCATGTGGAGCAGTCGCCGCTTTCTCGGACCATCAGGCAATTGGAAGCCGAACTCGGGACGCGACTGTTTGAGCGGAACAGCCATGGCACCCGCCTGAGCGGACCGGGCCAAGTCCTTCTGGAGGAGGCCCGGCGGGTTATGTTGGCGGTTGAACAGGTCCGAACCCGCGTGCGTGCTGCAGCGGATGGCTTCAGCGGGCTTCTGTGCGTCGCACTGTCCGATGGCATCAATCAGCCACGCTTGAGTTCACTGTTGGCCCGCTGCCGGGAAGACGTGCCTGAGGTCGATATCCGGCTGTCCGAGGTATCTCTGGCGCAGCAGCTCAAGGGCCTGCGCGATGGCCTATACGACGCAGGCTTTGGTAAGGTCGAAAAGCCTGGGGGTGGCTTGACCGCCACGTTGGCGTGGTCAGATCCGATCGTCGTAGCCGTGCCGCCGCGTCACCCACTTCTAGCCTACCCGGAACTGCCACTGTCGGAGGTGCTGCGCTATCCGCTGGTACTGTGCGACCCGGATGCCTGCGAAGGTTGCAGCCGTCAGTTCGATCAATTGCTGCGAGAAGAGGCCGCAGAGCCGAAAGTAGCTGAACGTGTTTCGACTCACGACTTGATGCTCACACTGGTAGCGGCTGGCTATGGTCTGGGACTATCGACCGAATCACAACTGGTGCAGTGCAAACAGCGGGAAGTTGTCGCGCGTCCCTTGGCTGGTGAGTCGCGCCTGTTGAAAACCTACCTTCTGCGCAGGGACGGGGAACTCTCGGGCGCATTGGCTGGATTCGTTGGCCGCGTCATGACGCTTGCGTGATAAGTCGACGGCAGGAACGCTGTGGGTGGTCGGTCGATGACCACCGCCCGAAATGGCTGCCATGAGATGGTGGAACCTGCAAAACGAGGCCGCTGACTGTCGATGCGTTGTGATGCAGTAGTC
Source organism: Acidovorax sp. KPB24-03 (assembly GCF_057546605.1). Classification (NCBI taxonomy): domain Bacteria; kingdom Pseudomonadati; phylum Pseudomonadota; class Betaproteobacteria; order Burkholderiales; family Comamonadaceae; genus Acidovorax; species Acidovorax sp. KPB24-03. The sequence continues at coordinate 18,865 of NZ_BAAJYR010000016.1, forward strand.
TTTTTTACGTCTGGCCTCAGACCGTTGCTCTGCCATGCAGTTTGGCGCCGTTATCACCTTTGCACAGTTTGCCCTGGGTGATGTCCTGAACGTCAGGTCTAACCCGAGACGTCAGCCGTCTTGCCGTGCAGAACCCTCGCTGATTCACGCGCGACGTACTCATTAGGTCTTTCGGGATGCGTGCCAGCAGAGGAAAAAGCTCTATTCGAGCCTGATTGCCAGATAAGCAAGAAACATTTTGAAGCATAGCTTCATTCAAACACTCGGTGTTGACGTTCGCGCACCAATGACCGAAGTGCCTGCGAGCCGAGCACTGGATCGCCTGCGGCCTCGTCAACCAGGCCGTCACCGGCCCGCGCCTAGCAGCAAGGTTCGAAAGCTACATCTCACCAACATAGGAACACAGATGTCCTGAGTGCCCTTGAACTACAGGGAGTCCGCATGCGAAAAACAACATCCATCGAGCGCCACGCTAAGGTGTTCTACACCCCCATCGACGCCGCGATCCGCTGGGCAAATGTAGCTCGCATCGAAACCCGCATCCTGGAGTTAGTTGGGAACCGGCAATGGCGCACCGCTCATCGGGTTTTGGATCAATGGCCACGATTGAGCCTCTGTGCGGGACGCCTTCACGACGCATTGGTGCACTTCGACCTTCCATATGGAAGGGACGGCATCACGAGCAACGATCCGGCTTTGCTCGACGCCCCTGATCTGACGATTCGGCACGTCGATCTGAAGGCGTGGATGATGCGCTTCTATCCTGAGGAACGTCCCGCCTTCCTTTTCGACGCGTTCGAGCGGCACTTGCATCCCGGTGTGAGCTTGGAGTCTGTTCAGGTTCTCATCACGGACCGCGAGGCCTTGAAGCTGCAACTCGCTGACCGGGTACAAGCGTGGGACGCGCTCTACTCGCAGTTCCAGTTGCTCAGCCAAGAGCATCAAGCCCGGCTGGAGCGTGAGAAGCAATCGGGAGCGCCGGGCTCACGAAGCGAATCGACCTATCTGAACATCGTGGGCGGGCTGTTGACGTTGTTGCTGGGAAGGTCGCCGGGTGGCGTGCCGTATTCGTCGTTTGAAACACTGGATGCGGTGATCAACGCCCTGGTAGCGCACTACGGCGAGAAGCCTGGCATAAGCGAACGGACTTTGTGGTCCAAGCTCTCGGCCGCCAGGCGTCACCTGTCTGCGTAGGCTTGGCGTACCTCCATGCAAGGGTGCAATGGCAGATTCGCTTTCTGCGATTGCAGTGACCGGCACGGCCGAGATCGGTTGAATCGAGGCACTTTCCGAACAACGCCAATGAGCGTCAAGGAGTGTCTCTAATGTCTTCGCAGACCATCGCGCCGGTCCCGCCGGCAGAGCACCGCATCATGCGCCGCGCCGAAGTCGAGGCCAAGACCGGCTTCAAGCGCGCCCACATCTACAGCCTCATGAAGGAAGGCAAGTTCCCCAAGGCACTGCGCCTGGGCGTGCGTGCTGTGGGTTGGGACTCGGTGGAGATCGAGCAATGGATTGCTGATCGCCTCAGCGAGCGCGCGTGACGCCTCGTCCGGCACATGCGAATTAAACGGGAGAAGCCCATGCAGGTCGTATCCATCATTTCGACCAAGGGTGGCGTGGGCAAGACCACGACGGCGGCCAACCTGGGCGGCTTCGCCGCCGACGCCGGGCTGCGCGTACTGCTGCTGGACCTGGACGTGCAGCCCACGCTGTCTAGCTACTTCACGCTGACAGAGCGCGCGCCGGCCGGGATCTACGAGATGCTTGCCTACAACGAGCAGCGCGCCGAGCAACTGGTGTCGCGCACTGCCATCGCCGGGCTGGACCTTGTGCTCTCAAACGACGACCGCGGCGAACTCAACACGCTGCTGCTGCATGCGCCCGATGGCAGATTGCGGCTGCGCCATCTGCTGCCGACGCTCGCGCCGCGCTACGACCTACTGCTGATTGACACCCAGGGCGCGCGCAGTGTGTTGCTGGAGATGGCGGTGTTGGCTTCGGACCTGGCACTGTCACCCGTGACGCCAGAAATCCTCGCGGCCCGCGAACTGCGCCGAGGCACCCTGCAGCTCATCGAGGACATAGCACCGTACCGTCACCTCGGCATCGAGCCGCCGCCGCTGAATCTGCTCATCAACCGCGTGCATCCGGTGTCCTCGAATGCCCGGCTGATCCAGCAGGCGTTGCGGCAAGTGTTTCAGGGCCAGCCCGGCGTGCGCGTGCTCGATACCGACGTACCGGCGATCGAGGCCTATCCCCGCGCGGCGACGCGCGGCCTGCCGGTGCATCGGGTCGAGTATCGACAGCCCGCGGGCCGATTGGCACCTACAGCACTGGAGACCATGCGCGCGCTGGCCGGCGAGCTGTTCCCGGCCTGGCAGGAACGCTTCGCGCTCGTCACCGGCCGAGAGCACGCGGGAGGGGCCGGCCATGGCCAGAGCGCATGACCTGGCGCGCGGCCACAAGCGGCTGCGAGCGCTGATCGAGTTCGCCCTGGGCGAGGGCTGGACGGTGGTGCGCACCCGCGGCGGGCATTTGTTGTTTACCAAGCAGGGCTGCGCGTCGATCTACACCAGTTCGACGGCAAGCGACCACCGTGCAGAGCGCAATGTCCGGGCGGAGCTTCGCCGCGCTGACCGTCAGGCGCAGGCGCAGGCGTCTGAAGCAACGTTGCGGGAGCGTGGCCATGGCTGACATGACACCGCAGGACATGGCGGCCAAGCTGCTCACTTCGGGCTTCGAGCGCAGCGTCCCCTCGGCCACTGCCTTGACCGACCCGATCGCCGACACGCCGATGGTCGTGACGCTGGACCAATTGCGACCGTATGACCACGACCCGCGCGTGACGCGCAACCCGGCCTACGAGGACATCAAGGCGTCCATCCGCGAGCGCGGGCTGGACGCGCCGCCCGCGATCACGCGCCGGCCCGGCGAGCCGCACTTCATCATCCGCAACGGCGGCAACACGCGCCTGGCCATTCTGCGCGAGCTGTGGAGCGAGACGAAGGACGAGCGATTCTTCCGCATCCCCTGCCTGTTCCGCCCTTGGCCCCAGCGCGGCGAGGTGGTGATGCTGACCGGCCACCTGGCCGAGAACGAGTTGCGCGGGGGCTTGAGCTTCATCGAGCGGGCCTTGGGCGTGGAGAAGGCGCGCGAGTTCTATGAACATGAAATGGGGCGGGACAGCGGCCAGCCACTGTCGCAGAGCGAGCTGGCACGCCGGCTCACTGCCGATGGCTTCCCGCTGCCACAGTCGCACATCAGCCGCATGCAGGATGCGGTGCACTACCTGCTGCCGGCGATCCCGAACCTGTTGTACGGCGGGCTCGGCCGCCACCAGGTTGAACGGCTCGCAGTGCTGCGCAAGGCCTGCGAGCGAACCTGGGAGCGGCGTGTGCTGGGCAGCAGCCTGTCGGTGGACTTCGCCACGCTGTTCCAGGACGTGCTTGCGCAGTTTGATGCGCACCCCGACAATTTCTCGCCGCAGCGGGTGCAGGACGAGCTGGTAGGCCAGATGGCCGAGCTGCTGGAAGCGGACTACGACACGCTGACCCTGGAGATCGACGACACGGAGAGCCGGCAGCGTGCGCTGACCAGCGATCCAACCCCACCAGCGGCAAGGCCAGCACTATCGGCGTCGGCCGCACCTGCGCCCGAGCCGCAGCGGCCGTCGCCGCCATCGTCACTGGTTAGCCCATCAATGCAGTCGTCGGAGTTCGGTTCGCCCGCTACGACGGGCGCAAGCGCTGCTGCATCAATGGTTGGCGCCGAGAGCGAACAGAGTGGCGACGACCGGCGCGATGAACGCCTGCAGGGCCACATCGTGTCGCCAGCGCCGACCACCGAGCGTTTGCAATCCATCCAGCGCATGGTCGCCGACCAGATGGGAGACCAGCTGCCCGACTTCGAGGCTGACGCGCTGCGCGCGATCCCTGTGCAGGCCGGTGGGCTCTACCCCATCTCAGACGTCTGGTACATCGAGCCCGGCCTGGACGTGCCGGATCGGCTGCGCGTGCACATCGCGCAGTTCGCGCGTGAGATTGCCGAGGAAGCCGGCGTGGCCGAGAAGGTCGAGCCCAGCGACGGCGGCGTTGGATTCGTCTGCGTGACCCCGCCGGGTGCGCGCGCGATGCCGCCGTTCGCGAGGGCGGTGCTGACGCTGTTGCAAGCGCTGAGCGCCGCCCATGCCGTGGCCGGGCTCGATCACGCCCGGCTGGCCGATGACCTGGCGCCCTTGCTGTATGGCGGCGGTGCCTATCCGCGCCTGAGCGACGCTGGGCTGGTCAAACTGTTCCGCATGCTGCGCCTGGCGCGTCGGCTTTTGGATCTGGAAGCCGGCGCGGGCGCCAATGCCCCTGGCGCCTGAGCGGAGACCAGCCATGTCCGCACCGCACCCGCTTAACCAGGCCGTGATCGCGCAGGCGCTGCACGACCTGCGCAACGGGCAACTGCGACGCTGCAAGGAGATGGGCTTCGGCGAGGAGGAACTCGATGCGCTGAAGCATCCCGAACTCGTGAGCATGCTGGTCAATGCCACGGTCTCGTGGTGCTCGGTGTCGGTCAACCGCGAGGTGCTCAAGCGATTGCTGAGCCAGGTGCACGACGTGGAACGCGAGATCGCCACGGTTGACCGCATGCTGCGCCTGGGCGCCAGCACCGAGATGGTCAGCCGCTTCTACGGCCTGACGCACCAGGAGGTGGCACTGCGCCGCGACATCCTCGGCCTGCCCAAACGCAAGGGGCGGCATCCAGTGCTGGACGAGGCGCAGGACACGGCGTTGTGGAAGCACTGGAAGGCCGGCGTCACGGAGCGCGGAGTCGCGCTGGACGACGAGGTGGCGATGCTGGCGCTGACCATGGACCTGGCCGAGACCCTGACCCTGCCGATGTCGGTGATCTGGTCGGCGATACGCAACTGGATTGATCAGGGGCTGGTGTAGGCCATGGCGACCTGCGGCGCACCCCGGCGCGATGGCCCCGTGGCGTTGTCGGAACTGTTCGACGACGCGCTGCGCGAACTGGTGCCCCCGACACTATCGGCATCGCCAGCCCCGCGCGGCACTGCCCCTGCGGCGCAGGCCGCGCCGGTCAGCGACGTTTTCCTGTACAGCGGCAACCGGCACGAGAGCGTGCCGCGCGCGCTGTTCCTCGACCGTCGCCTGACGCCGCTGGAGCGCAACGCTTGGCAGGTGTTCCGCCTGCAGCTCCAGAGCGACGGCGTGACGGCTTTGCCGACCTACGACCAGCTCCGGCCCTTCCTTGCCTCAATGCCCTGCGCGGCACAGGCCTCGCACGAGACCGTGGCGCGCGCCTTGACGTTGCTGCGGCTGACGCGCTGGCTGAGCCTGGTGCGACGGCGCCGCGACCCGAAGACCGGGCGCATCCTGGGCAATCTCTACGTGCTGCACGACGAACCGCTGACACCCTTCGAGGCGATGCAGCTCGACCCCGACTACCTGGGCTTGGTCAGCCAGGCGCTGACCCATGCCGCGAAGGCGGTGCAGATCGTCGGTGCGAACACCCTGCGCGAGATCGCCGAAGACTCGATGCTCAATGGCCGCACGCTGCCCACGCGCCTGCAGGTGCTGGCACAACGCATGGCCCGCAACGAATGGGTCGATGCGAGTTATCCACAAGAGCCTGTGGATCACGAATCCGAAGAAGGCCAGGACGGCCTACTTCGGAATCTCGACGGCCCGTCTTCGGATTCCGAAGCAAGGCCGAACCCCGCGCCAGACGGCTCACTTCGGAATCCGAAGGAGGGCCGTACAGTACGTAAAGAAAATCATGCTGAAGTACGTACAGTACCGCGCGCGAAGGCGTTGCAGCACCTGCGCCTGCCCGAGCGCCTGCTGCGCTTGAAGGACGAACAGCAAAGCGGCGCGATGGTGGCCTTGCAGCAGGTGGACGAGTCGCTGCGGCAGGCGGTGCTGGACGAATGGGATGCGCGCTGTCGCAACAGCGCGGTGCGCAACCCGGCAGGCTACCTGTTCGGCATCATCCAGAAGGCGATCCGCGGCGAGTTCAAGGCTTGGGCAGGTGACAACGGCGCAGCGCCACTAGTCGCTCGAACACCTGCACCGGCACACGCCCCACCTACTGCCGAGTCCCGTCCCGCCGATCCCGAGGTGGCGCGCGCCTACTTGGCACAGATTCGATCCAACCTCCGCCGCCCTTGACCGTCTGCGCTATCCCCAGGGGATAGTTGGGACAGCCTCTCTTCCGCAAGTCCGTCCCGTCAATCTCCCGCCAGATCTTCCGCGGATTCGCCCCAATACGCATAGTTGAACAGTGCATCTAGTTCTGTGAAGTCGGCCAGGCCAAGCGCCTGTCGCACTTCGTCGGCATGCTGGCAATACCTTGCGTAGTCGTTGGGACCGACGTTTTGCTTGTTCGGATGGAGGGGATATGCCCTGATCCCGGCCAAGGCCAGCCCCGACACCGCGTTCTGGTTCATCACCGCGAATCGCTTGCTGTCGAGTGCGTGCAGCACCTCGGTCAATAGGTTGATGCCTGCTCGCGGGATGTGCTCAAAGTGCGCATGAAGAACTGCAAAGGCATCTCCAGGTGGGAGAGTGCCTTGGCCCACGATGTCTCTCACCGCTGCTACGAACTGACCTGGATGCTCCGCAATGCGGTTCTTGCCGCGATGCAACCCACCGGAATGCAGCAGGCTGATCAGCGCTTCAAATCGAGCCAGGAACCCATGACTCGCATTCCCACGCGCGGCGGCCCATTCCTCCAACATCCGCCTTGCCTGGCGAAGGTTGCCCTTTCGTAGGGTCTTCTGTTCCGCGAAGCCATGTTCTGAATCATCGCTTTTCATCAACTCCAGAATGCCGGCCAACGTCGTGAAGTTCGGGCCAATCGCGCTGCTTGCCTTCTGCGCACGCTTCTTGGCCACCTTTCGGAAGATGTCGTGGATGACGTACTCCCGTTCATAGGCGTCAATGCGGTCCCTGGTAGCCGGGACGATGATTTCGTCATCGATCAGAGCGTCGAAATGCTGAGTCACCGAGGCCATCAGCGTGCCGCTCGTGCCCCCGACCAAGGCTGATGCCTCGTAGTTGCCGTAGAGGCCTCCATGCGTAAAGTTGGCCGAACCAACGATCACCGAGCAGCCCGTGCTGTGCTGAAAGGCGTAGATCTTCGGATGGAATGTCTCGCTGGAATCACTGAGGTACAGCTTGAGCGCGTGTTCTTTGGTCAGCTCCAGCAGCTTTCGGAGCACGACGGGCTCGGTCAGATAGAAATCGAGGCCGATTGCAAATCGGGCTTCCAGTCCGAGCTCAAGCGCCTTGCGCAGCGACTTCAGCAGCCCGTTCAGCGCCGATGCCTTCGCAAAGGCCACCAAGCATTCCAGGCGCTCTGCCTGCTTCAGCAGTTTCACGAGTTTATCGCCGTGCCCACGTTCCTCGTTCACCAGCAGCTGAACGGTCGTCCCATCCTTCATCGTTTGCCCCCTCTTGAATGCAAGACATTGTCCTGTTCTGACTGCCGGCTTGGTCTTCTGCCGCCGGAAATCTATCCCCAGGGGATAGCAGGCACAGCTTCCCTTCCCTCGACTGGAAACCAGGAGCGGCGTGATTGCGGTTTGTTGACTGACGCCCTTCCGGGCGATGCCGATGCTCGCGTCTCGTTCCTTTACAGCGAGCCGTCACCATGGCCAACGAATCCCAGCAGCCCTTGCAGTTGAACCTCGGATCGCTGCGCAGCGCGATGTCGCTGACGCTGCACACCCACCACGCGTCGCGCATCTGGCATGGCAGAGCGCCCGCCGAGGGCCGACCCGGCATCATCGGCCTCAACGGCTACATCAGCGTGATGAACAAGATGAAGCGCGGTGCCGAGCAGGACGATCCTTACTCGGATTTCTGGATGCTGCGCATCGAGGACAAGCTGACGCAGACCAAGGCTAGCTTGCAGGCGCTGCGCGAGCAGGTGGACCAGGCATTGGCCGACGTGCCGCCCGCGCTCTCCCTGGGCGAGAACATGAACGTGCAGCCGGTGAAGCTGCCGCTGTTCGTCAACGCGCAGCTCGGCTTCATGGCGGTGTACCTGCTGGCGGACTATGACGACCTGGCGCGCAGGCTGATCCTTGCCCACCACACCGCACTGATCGACCGCAGTACGTTGGAACGCTGGCTCAACGGCGGCGCGCATGCGCTGCGCAGCCTGTTCTCGCTGGCACAGCAGTACCGCTACTCTGGCGCGACGCGCGACGACTTCGCCTCGAAGAACGCGGTGGCGCGGGCGGCGCTGGAGAAGTTCGGCGAGCTGCCGCAGGACGTGCTCGAAGGCGCGCGCCGCTCGCGCTTTGCGCCACCGATCGCGCGGCGGGCAGGCAAGCCTGGTGCAGCCGCTGAGGCCGCGCCCGTCGCTGGCGCAGCGGATGTGGCGGGCGACGACGACCATGGCAGCGAAGGCGCCAAGGCATGACGGCATCGTCTACCACCGGCCAACCGACGCGCTTCCTGCCGTTGGAACAGGCGGACTTCCAGCGCCTGGAACACGGCCCCTACCTAAAAGGCCTTTTACAGCCATTTAAAGGTAAGGGGAGTCTGGAGACCTGGGCCAACCAATGCACGTCGCTGCGCGACGACTTAATCGCGCTGGCACAGCGTCGCGTACTGCAACAGGCGCGGGCCTATCCCTTCACCCTGCTCGACGTGCAACTGGCCCAGCAGACCACTGGCGCAGGCACGACGTTCCTGCGTTGGCGCAACCACGATCGTTCCTCGATGGGCGTGGCGCTGTGGGAGTCGCTGCTCGACCGCCCGGCGACGCCGGCCTCGCTGATCGATGACCTCTACGCGATGGAGCTGCAGCGCATCGCGCTGAACATGCAGATCAGCCTCCTTCACACGCTGGGCCGCCAAGCCCAGGAGTGCGCCAGCAAGGCCGCGCAGGCCGAAGCGGCTTACCTGCGGCGTGTCCACGGGCATGCCGCGTCCGTTCCATCCGCCACCCCCAAGGAGTCACCATGAGCACGCACTTCGTCGGCGAGGGCAACATCGGTTCTGCGCCGGACTACCGCGAATTCCCCAACGGCAACGACGAGCCGCGCCGGCTGTTGCGCCTGAACGTCTACTTCGACAACCCGATCCCGAAGAAGGACGGCGAGTTCGAGGACCGCGGCGGCTTCTGGGCGCCGGTGGAGCTGTGGCATCGCGACGCCGACCACTGGAAAGACCTGTACCAGAAAGGCATGCGCGTGCTGGTGGAAGGCCGGACCGTGAAGGACGAGTGGGAGGACGCCGACGACAACGAGCGCACGACCTTCAAGATCGAGGCTCGGCGCGTGGGCATCCTGCCGTACCGCCTCCAGGCCGTGACCCTCGGCTCCAGGATGCTGGAACCCGAGGCGGAAGTACCGCCGCCGAAGGAAACCAAGGGGACGAAGGTGCCGAAGGAAGCCAAGGTCAGGGGCTGATTCCCCGCAGTGGGCGGCTGTAGCAACCGTCAGACGCCCGCCATGCACCAGCTATTCCCAGGGGATAGCTCCAGGGTGTTCCACCGAATTCCAGCCGCCCTCCTGAAACGACGCTCCCACTGCGCCAGCCGTTGCAGTGCCGCGCATGCCGCTACGGCAACGCATCACCTGCCGATCACAAAGCGGTGTCTGCGCCGATCGGCTTCCCTGCTGCCGTCATCCTCTGGCCCGGCCAAGCTGGGGCCATCCGATGAACCGCACACTTCCATGGAGGCTGCATGCGCGTGTTCCTGTGCGAGAAGCCATCCCAGGGCAAGGACATCGCCCGTGTGCTGGGCGCCGGTCAACGCGGCAACGGCTGCTACAGCGGTTCCGGTGTCGTCGTGACCTGGTGCATCGGTCATCTGGTCGAGGCGGTTCCGCCCGAAGGCTACGGCGAGCTGTACAAGCGCTGGGCCATCGAACAACTGCCCATTGTTCCCGAGCGCTGGCGTGTCGAGCCCAAGGCGGCGACCGCGGGGCAGTTCAAGGTCGTGCAGCAGCTAGTCGCCAAGGCAGGCGAGCTGGTGATCGCTACCGACGCCGACCGCGAGGGCGAGATGATCGCCCGCGAGATCATCGAGCTGTGCGACTACCGCGGCCCGATCCAGCGGCTGTGGCTGTCGGCGCTCAACGATGCGTCGATCCGCAAGGCGCTGGGTGCACTCAAGCCATCCGCCGAAACGCTGCCGCTGTACTTCTCCGCGCTCGCCCGATCGCGTGCTGACTGGCTGATCGGGATGAACCTGAGCCGCCTGTTCACGCTGCTGGGTCGCCAGGCCGGCTACAACGGCGTGCTGTCGGTCGGGCGCGTGCAGACGCCAACGCTCAAGCTGGTCGTGGACCGTGATCGTGAGATCGCACGCTTCGTCTCGGTGCCGTTCTGGGCCATCGAGGTTGCGCTCTCGCATGCAGGCCAGTCCTTCGTCGCAAGCTGGATGCCGCCGCAGAGCAGCACCAACGACGCCGGCCGCTGCCTGCAGCAGCCGGTGGCGCAGCAAGCGGCCGAACGCCTGCGCGCGGCCGGCGCCGCCCAGGTGCTGTCGGTGGAGACAGAGCGCGTGCGCGAAGGGCCGCCGCTGCCGTTCGATCTCGGCACGCTGCAGGAGGTGTGCTCGAAGCAGTTGGGCCTCGACGTGCAGGAGACGCTGGACATCGCGCAATCGCTGTACGAGACGCACAAGGCGACCACCTATCCGCGCTCGGATTCGGGATACCTGCCCGAGAGCATGCTGGCCGAGGTGCCAGCCGTCCTCGACAGCCTGGCCAAGACCGATCCCAGCCTGCGGCCGCTGATCGACCGCCTGGATCGCCAGCAGCGTTCGCGGGCCTGGAACGACGGCAAAGTCACGGCGCACCACGGCATCATTCCGACGCTGGAACCGGCCAATCTCTCGGCGATGAGCGAGAAGGAACTGGCCGTCTATCGGTTGATCCGCGCCCACTACCTCGCGCAGTTTCTGCCGCATCACGAGTTCGACCGGACGGTGGCGCAGCTCACATGCGGTGGGCAGTCGCTGGTGGCGGTCGGCAAGCAGATCGCGGTGGCCGGATGGCGCCAGGTACTGGCGGCGCCGGAGCCCGAGGACGGTGACGGCGAGGACGCACAGCGCGGCCAGGTGCTGCCGGCGCTGCGTGCTGGAGCAGCCTGCCAGGTCGGCCAGGTCGAACTGAAGGCGTTGAAGACGCTACCGCCCAAGCCCTACACGCAGGGCGAGCTGGTCAAAGCCATGAAGGGCGTCGCCAAGCTCGTGACCGACCCGCGCCTGAAGCAGAAGCTCAAGGACACCACGGGCATCGGCACCGAGGCCACGCGCGCCAACATCATCAGCGGGCTGTTGGCCCGCGGTTATCTGTTGAAGAAAGGCCGGGCCATCCGCGCGTCGGATGCCGCCTTCACGTTGATCGACGCTGTGCCAGTGGCCATCGCCGACCCGGGCACCACGGCGGTGTGGGAGCAGGCGCTGGACATGATTGAGGCCGGGCAGATGACGCTGGACACCTTCATCGCCAAGCAGTCGAGCTGGGTCGCCCAGCTCGTGCAGCAGTACCGCGGCGTCACGCTCGCCATCAAGCTGCCGCCCGCACCGAGCTGCCTGCAGTGCGGCGCCCCGATGCGCCAACGCACCGGCAAGAGCGGCGCGTTCTGGTCTTGCAGCCGTTACCCGGACTGCAAGGGCACGCAGCCGGTCGAAGACGCCGCGGCAGCCAAGTGCGGCCCGTCCAACCGTACTTCCGGCCACACATCCGGCACACCGCGTCGGCGCCCCAGGGCGAACTGACGCCCACGTCTCCCTCTGCCACGCCGGCTGCTGCCGACGGCGGGGCAAACCTCCCGCGCCCCGCGGGACTCCCCAGCGCGCGTTCCCTTCTGCAACGGTGTGCGCGTCCTGCACAGGCCGATCACGTCTGGCAGGGCGAGAAGGTCATTGCTCCATCGAATCGCGCTCATCGCGGTTCCGTTGATCGAGGTGTTTCCGTCCATCCGCGAACGGTCTCCTGACGCCTTGGCCCGCAAGGCTTCGAGGTGCCAGGAGACCGCTTGCGGTCGACGGTATTCTGTGCCGGTGCCCGCTGGCGGAACAACGGGCTCCCTTTGTGTGTGGATACATGCCAGAGGATGCCGGCCCCAGCCACGAAACGGGCCGGGTGAGATTGCTGACGCAGCGAATGGCTTTGACGACGGCCTGGCCTGCTTGCAGCCCACAGGTGGATTGATTCCTCTCCAGCCGAAGTCCTTTGGGACTTCGGCTCCTTTGTCGTGGGCAGACGGATCGTGCATCGCCGCGGGCAGCAGCGCCCAGGCCAAACCGGACGGCATGCGGTTCCGTTTGATCGGCGACGGGGCGCTGCCGCGCTTCCATCCTTCCCGCATGTGTCGCTGACGGTCGTCATCACCATGCCCTGGCAGTCCCGGTCTTCAAGGCTGCAACGCGCCTCGCCGCGTTGACCGATCCAGTCCGCTTCGCACCGACCACCGCGGACGCACGTCGCCATGACGCGGGTGCTTTCGATGTTCAACCCCTCGGGAGTCTTCCGCTCCCGTCAGGGCGTGGTGCTCCCGGTCTTCAACCACCAGGAGAAACCCATGTCCCTTGCGTTCGCATCGGCACCTTTGAGTGCTGAACAGGCCCGCGCCGAATCCATCGGCCACCAGGCCCTGGCCTACGTCGGCAAGCGCCTGTCCCTGCAGGTGCTGTGCAGCGCGGCCGGCCACTACACCGGCACCGCCGACGCGGACGGTCCCGTCTCGCGCGAGTCGGTCAGCTACTTCCGGTCGCTCCACGCCGCCGAGCACGCCCTGCAAACGGGCCGCTGGCAGCAGCGCCTCCACCCGTGATGTCCAACCACCAGGAGCCCATGTCATGAACCGTGCCCTGCCTCAAGAGGTACTTGATCAGATCGAGCTGGAACACCAGCACTTCGCCGCCGCGCCCCAAGCCTTCTTCGAGGCGTGGAAACGCGGCGTCCACATCGCCGGAGCCGAATGGTTCGGCGACGGAACCCGCGAGGGCCTGCAGCGTGCCACCACCAAGTGGGATCTGCGGCCGAAGCTGCTGATGCTCAACGACGCCCTCGGCGTCCTGAGCAGCGGCCAGCGGATGTTCCTGTCCGCGATGGCGAGCTTCTACAACGCCCGCGAGGGCGGCGCGATGCTCAAGCGTTGCGGCTTCGAGGGTCTGTCCGACCTGGGCGGCCTCGACCTGGAGCGGCGCAAGGTCATCGCCGACCTGACGCTGAACTACAACGGCTGGTGAGCTGCGCTGCGGCGCACCAACGCCTCCATCCTCGCCCCCGACGAGGGACATGCGCCGCATACGCGGCCATGTTCCTCTTTCTTTTCAGGGCACGCCCGCCCAATCGAACGGCAGTTTCTCCCGCCGCTCACCGGCGGGCCGCCGCGTCACGTCTTTCCACCCGCTGGGGTTCAATCCCCAGCAGGGGATTGCCTCGGCCATCCTCTGCTGGAGAAATCCCATGTCCTACTCAAACAACAATCCCTTTGTCCGTGGTTACGACGGCCTGTCCGTGCAGCGGCTGATCGCCATCTCCTACGACGACGATTGCCCGCTGACCTACCTGCCGCTGCATCCCTCGCAGTCGAATCTGCCGGACAGCCAGGTCGAACGGCGGCCCTGCATCTTCTCGGACGGCTTCGTGCTGATCACCGAGGACCAGGCGGTCCCCGACGAGCTGCAAGCGCAATGCCGCAGCCACGGGCTCGCCCGCAACGTGGTCTACGCCGTGATGGCCGAGGACTATGGCAAGCCGCTACACGTGGGCGATACCTACTCCGAGGAAGCGGCGCGGGAAGTCGTGCGGCGCCTGCGCTATGAAACCGGCTACTACAGCCGGTGCTGGGAAATCAGCAGCGCGCACCTCGACACCGACGCACATCGCTTCCTCGCCGAACTGGCGGACATCGCCACGCCGACGCTGTTCCTGTTCGTCGCCTTCCGCATCCCTTACAGCCCGGCCATTGGGCTGAAGCTGATCGCCACGCCCTGGACCGACGAGAACCTGCGCGCGGTCGAAGGCATAACGGCCAAGCGGCTGAAGCAGGAGCATCGCAAGAAGGGCATGCCGGAATCCCTCGTGCACGTGCTGCACCTGGCCGCGCTCGCCGACGTGCGCATGCTGGTCTTCGATGCCGATGCGCAGGTGCTGGACGGCCTGCCGATCTACGACGACTGACACCACCTTTCGAGCCCCCACGCGGGGCTCGTTTCATTTCTGGACGAAGCCGGTGGCCGCGCAGTGCCGATTCCCCCGCGACGCTGGCCCACGCCTGCCGCACGCTGCTTGCATGTTCGCTGGCGTTGCCGGCAAGCATGCCCAGGTAGTCGAGACCTTCGAGGCTGCGGCGCGGTTCGCCGTGCTGGTTGCTTTTCCTTCCACGGGCGCATGCGCGTCCATCCACCTCACCCCCAAGGGACACACCTCCCTTGCGGGGCGGGAGTTCCTTGGATTGCCACAAGGAGCCTCCCAATGGATACCCAAGCCATCTGCGCACAGATGCCGACGCTGGTTCGCGGCCACGTGCCTTCCAACGTCCGCAGCTTCAAGTTCAACATCTTCGACGGCCAGCCCAAGGTTTCGACGCTGGGCTTCCACATCGATCCCAAGCCCTTCGAGGGCAAGGTCATTGCCACCACCGACGAGGCCATCGTCGTCAAGACGGGGCGGGCCGAGTTCGCGGTGATCGACAAGGCACTCGTCATCGACGTGCCCGACGAAGGCGCCAAGGTGCAGGTCGAGCCCTATGCGCGGCGCCGCTTCGACGGACTGCGCGCGGACACGCCCGAGGAGAGCACCGAGTTCACCGCCAACGGCCAGCCGTACACGGTGAAACGGTTCATCCTGGGTTCGGCGCCTGCCAAGCTGCCGATCGCCGAGCCGCAGTGCCCCGAGTTGCAGGAGCTGATCCACCAACTGGAGCAGTTGCCCGCGCCCGATGGCTTCCGCCGCATCACGCACCTGCTGGTGGATGCCGGCGCGCGGGACTTCACGGTGGTCGATCCGAGCCCCCGCAACATCATCGCCACGCCGCCGGCCATCGGCTTCACCGTCGCCTCGGCGAAGTTCCACGGGCGCGTCACCGTGCTCTACGAGCGCGGCCTCGACACCTACGCGGTGGAACTTCACCGCGACGGCGAACTGGTCGAGCGGGTCGATGAAGTGTTCTTCGACACCTTGGGCCAGGTGCTGGAACTGCTGATCGACGACGGGAGCTGGCGCCTCATCCGCGTGCAGCGTCTGTACGGTCGCAAGCCCGTCCAGCACTGAGCCCTCACGTCCCCAAGCGGCTTCCCGTCCTCGCGGCGGGAAGCCTTCTTCCTTCACCGTTGGAGACCACTTCCATGACTGTTCGATTCAAAGGCACCGAGCTTCGGCCCGTGCTTTCCGAGGCGGCTGCCAACCAGTGCCGCGTCATCCTGGTCAAGGACCAGGGCGTGTATTTCATGGCCGAGCGCGGCGAGAGCCGGCCCGATGGGCGGCGCAAGACCATCGCCTATGCCGTGGGCTGCAACCCCGATGTCGATGCGTTCGACGACTGGTGGGAACTGGCGCGCGCCGAATTCGGCGGCGACGACTTCGGCGAGTTCTTCGACCTGCAGGAACGGGTCTTCACCCGCATCCTGCACAGCGAGGACGACCTCGAAGTGTCGGCCACGGCCACGCGCCTGTCGATGCAGCCCATGCCCTCTGCGCCCGCCGGCCACTGAGCGTCCTGCTTCCCAGCCCCCTCACGGGGGCTTCTCTTTTTCCGGTGCGCGGCCCATGGCCGCATACACGCGCTCGTCTCCAGCCCGGCTCGGGCCACTCACGTCGGCACCCGCCGGCGCAACCGCCAGGAGACGCCTGCATGCGAGACCCGTTCAAGATCGAGTAACCGACCTGCATCCCATCCGAACTCGGAACTGAGTGGTCCACTCTGCAACCGAGTATCGCTGCACAGCGTCAAGCAGCGTCGCGCAAACGAATGGAGGCAGTTCCAACAGCGCTGGCGATGTCGTCGTCGTGCGTAACGAGCATCAGCGCCGCGCCGCTTTCTTCCACCGCATCGAGCAGCACGGCCATGGCTTCCTGCTGCGACACCGGGTCCAGCCGCGAAGTGGGCTCGTCGGCGAACAGGAGTGACGGCTGCACTGTCAGCACACGCGCAAGGGCCACCCGCTGCAGTTCGCCCCCCGACACCTCGGTCGGCTTGCGCGCAAGCAGGTCTTCGGGCACCGCCAGGCGCTCCAACCGTCGTCGCACGTCCTGCCATCCGCAACCATGGCGCTGCGCCACATCGCGCAATGAGCGCTCCAGACTGATCCTCGGTGCGAAGGATGCGACCGGATCCTGGTAAAGCTTCTGCAGCGCGGTCGGGGCCAGGCCTTCGGCCCGCCTCACCTCGCCCCGGTCGGCCGGTAACAAGCCCAGCAGCACGTTGCCCAAGGTGCTTTTGCCCGTGCCGCTGGGGCCCTGCACCACGAAGCGGTCGCCGGCGCGCAGCCGAAGATCGATGTCCTCGAACAACACCTTGCTGCCGAAGCCCTTCGAGAGCCCCCGCGCAGTCACCACCACGGCACCGGGCGCTGCTGGCGCGCGCTTCGTCCAATGGGCCGGATCGGCCGCCACGAGTCGACGCGTGAAGGCATGCTGCGGATTCGCGAGGATGGCCCGCGCATCGCCTTGTTCCACCACCTCGCCCGCGCGCAGCACGATCAACTGGCCGCCCAGTGCCTGCGCGACACGCAGGTCGTGCGTGATGACCACCACGCAGCCGCCGTCGCGCTGCACGGCCTGCAGCATCTCGACCGCGTGCCGGCGCCAGCGGGCGTCCAGTCCCTTGGTCGGCTCGTCCACCAGCAGGATGCGTGCGCCACCGGCGCGCGCGACGGTGGCCGCGGCGCGCTGCGCCATGCCGCCCG
>NZ_BAAJYR010000017.1:0-35094 GCF_057546605.1 Acidovorax sp. KPB24-03
GCCCAGCAGCGCGCCGGCGATGAGCGAGCTGCCGATCATGAACAGCGCGTTCAGGATGTTGTTGGCCGCGATGATGCGCGCCCGGTGCGTGGGCTGGCTGCGCATCTGGATCAGGGCATACATGGGCACGCTGTACAGGCCGGCGAACAGGCTCAGCAGCGCCAGGTCGGCCATCACGCGCCAGTGCGCGGCCTGCCCCACGAAGGCGCCCAGCCCCATCTCCGGCGCGGGCGGCAGGGAGCGGGAGGCGAAGTACAGGTCGATGGCGAACACGCTCATGCCGATGGCGCCCAGCGGCACCAGGCCGATCTCCACGTGCCGGCGGCTCAGCACCTCGCACAGCAGCGAGCCCACGCCGATGCCCACCGAGAACACCACCAGCAGCAGCGAGGCCACGTCGCGCCCGAACGCATCGGTGCCCAGCCAGTGCGCGGCCGAGGGGGGCAGCAGCTTGGCCTCCATGTCCATGTCGTAGGGCGAGCCGGGCGTCCACACGAAGGACACCAGCGCCGCCAGCACCAGCAGCAGCGACAGCACCGCGCCGATGGCGAAGCTGCGGTGGCGCAGCGCGCGGCGCAGGCCGGACGGCGCGGCCTCCGCTGCCGGGACGGGCTGGGAGGGCGTGGCGGGGGGACGGGGGGCATCACAGGTCGCTCGCTTTCACGCGCGGGTCGATGGCGGCATAGAGAAGGTCCACCACGAAGTTCACCACGATCACCATGGCCGCCAGCAGCATCACGCAGTTGCGCACCACGATCAGGTCGCGGTTGGCGATCGACTGGAAGATCAGCCGCCCCAGGCCCGGCAGGTAGAACACGTTCTCGACCACGATGGTGCCGGCCAGCAGGTTGGCGAACTGCAGGCCCATCACCGTCACCACGGGAATCATCGCGTTGCGCAGCACGTGGCCCCAGAGCGCCGCGCGGCGCGACAGGCCCTTGGCGCGGGCCGTGCGCACGAAGTCCTCGCGCAGCACCTCCAGCACCGACGAGCGGGTGATGCGCGCCAGGATCGCTGCCTGCACCACGGCCAGCGAGATCGCGGGCAGCAGCAGCGCCTTCAGCGCCTCAAGCGGGCTGCCGCCGCTGTCCTCGGTCCAGCCCGGAAAGCCGCCCGCCGAGAACCACTGCAGCTTCACCGAGAACAGCAGGATCAGCAGGATGGCGAACCAGAAATTCGGAATGGCGATGCCGATCTGCGCCAGCCCCATCACGCCCACGTCGCCCCAGCGGTTGTGGCGCGATGCCGCGTACACGCCCGCCAGCAGCGCCAGCACGGTGGTGATCGCCATGGCCATCAGCGCCAGCGGCACGGTGAGCGCCAGCCGCTCCAGAACCAGGTCCCGCACCGGAGTGCCGTAGGCGTAGCTGTCGCCCAGCTGGCCCGTGAGCAGCCCGCCCACCCAGTGGCCGTAGCGCTGCAGCGCGGGCTGGTCCAGCCCCAGCTTCGTCGCCAGGGCGGCCACGGCCTCGGGCGAGGCATCCGGTCCCATCAGCATCTGCGCCGCATTGCCGGGCAGGATCTCCAGCACCACGAACACGACCACCGACGCCCCTGCCAGCGTGGCGATGAGCGTGAGCAGCCGTTTGAGGAGGAAGGGTCCCATGGGATGGATCGGAAGGGCGCCGCAAGGCGTCCGGGCTGCCGAAAGGGGCAGGGCGGTGTGGGTGCAGCATAGCGGCAAACACCGTGCGGCGGTCGGAGGCGGGGCGCGTGCGGTGCACCGGTACCCGTTGCGGCGCGGGGCCGGATGGGCACGGCGCGGTGCGCGCGGGGATGGGGCAGGGGGGCAGACCGCCCCGCCTGCGCCAGGGACTTGCCAGGGCGGGGATAATCCTGGCATGACGTCCGCCCTCCGTGCCCTTGCGGCCTTTCGCGCGCCCCAGGCTTGTGCCAGGAGATCGCCATGGCTTTGATGATCACCGACGAGTGCATCAACTGCGACGTGTGCGAGCCCGAGTGCCCCAACCAGGCCATCTACCTGGGCGAGGCCATCTATGAAATCGACCCGGCCAAATGCACCGAGTGCGTGGGCCATTTCGATGAGCCGCAGTGCGTGCAGATCTGCCCCGTGGCCTGCATTCCGGTCAGCCCGCAGCACGTGGAAAGCCGGGAAACCCTGTTCCAGAAGTACGAGCGCCTGCAAGCCGCGGCGGCCCAAGGCGCGGCGTCCTGATCCAGGCGGTTCCGTCTCCCACGCAAGAAGGTATTGCGCGGGCATCTCTCAAAATAGCAGTTAAACGCCGTCCGGCCGTGGCGGCTTGGGGCGCGGGGGCTTGGTAGTGTGCACCAGCAGCGTGGCCTTTTCCATGTCGCCCGCCAGCATCGCCGGGTGCGCCTTCAACGAATGGGCAATGCTGTCTTCGATCAGGGTGCGTTGGTCGGGCGACGGCTTCTTGAGCACCCAGTTCGCCACTTCCGCCTTGATGCCCGGGTGCCCGATCCCGATGCGCAGGCGCCAGTAATCCGCCGAGCCCAGTTGCGCATGGATGTCGCGCAGCCCGTTGTGGCCGGCATGGCTGCCGCCGCGCTTGAGCTTCACATGGCCCGGGGCGATGTCGAGTTCATCGTGCGCCACCAGGATTTCGTCGGGCTGGATCTTGAAGAACCGCGCCAGCGCCGCCACCGATTTGCCCGAGAGATTCATGAAGGTCTGGGGCTCCAGCAGCCAGACGCTCTGCCCATGCACGTTCGTGCGGGCGACAAGGCCGTAGTAGTTGCGGTCCGGCACCAGCGTGGTTTTCAGTTCGCGGGCCAGTGCATCGATCCACCAGAATCCGGCGTTGTGGCGGGTGGCGTCGTAGTCGGGCCCTGGGTTGCCCAGGCCCACAAACAGTTTGATCATGGTGTCCGCGATTATCCGTGTGTGCCCAAGAAAAACGGCCCACGCAGGTGGGCCGTTGGGAGCGGTGCCGCCGGAGCGGCCCGCCAGGAGGTTGCCTTCCGCCTGCCGCCGGGACGGCGACAGTTGGGGCGAAGATTACTTACTTCTTCTTGCCCTTGCCGCCCTTGGCGTCGGCGGCAGGTGCTGCGTCGGCAGCAGGTGCTTCCACTTCGACCACGGGGTTGGTCACGGACACCAGAACGGGGTTGTTCTGGCCGCCACGGATCACGGCGCTCACGCCGCGGGGCAGCTTGATGTCCTTCAGGTGCAGCGATGCACCCTTCTTCAGCTTGGTCAGGTCCACGGCGATGAATTCGGGCAGGTCAGAAGGCATGCACGACACGTCGAGTTCGTTCACGACGGGGTTGACCAGGCACTTGTCCACCTTCACGGCGTCGGATTCTTCAGCGCCGCTGTAGTGCAGTGGCACCTTCATGTGCAGCTTGGTCTTGGCATCCACGCGCTGGAAGTCGATGTGCAGCACGAGTTGCTTGTAGGGGTGGTATTGCACGTCACGCAGCAGCACCTTGGAGGTGGTGCCGGCCACTTCCATGTCCAGCACGCTGGAGTGGAAGGCTTCCTTCTTGAGGGCGTGCCACAGCGCGTTGTGGTCGATCTCGATCAGTTGGGGCTCGGCGGCACCGCCGTAGACGATGCCGGGCGTCTTGCCCGTGTTGCGCAGACGGCGGCTCGCACCCGTACCTTGCTTGGCGCGCTCAAAAGCGACGAAGTTCATGGTTAGCTCCTGTGAGGGCCGGCCGCGACCAGCTCGGCCCTGTTGAAAAAGACCCGTGCCACCTGGCAGCGGACCTGCTTGTGTTCCCGAACGAACAAACCTCCCGAAGGAGGTCTGCCATCCCTTCCGCCCCGAGGGCGGACGTCATCAGAAAAGGTTGTCCTGGTCCGAGAACAGACTCATCACCGACTCTCCCTTGGCGATGCGCTGGATCGTTTCTGCGATCAGCGGTGCCACGGAGAGCTGGCGAATCTTGGTGCATCCCTTGGCGGCTTCGCTCAAGGGGATGGTGTTGGTCACGACCACTTCGTCGAGTGCGGAGCCCTTGGCGATGCGCTCGATGGCCGGGCCCGAGAAGATGGGGTGCGTGCAATAGGCGTACACCTTTTTGGCGCCACGTTCCTTGAGCACTTCGGCGGCCTTCACGAGCGTGCCGGCGGTGTCGATCATGTCATCCATGATCACGCAGTTGCGGCCGTCGATCTCGCCGATCACGTGCATCACTTCCGATACGTTGGCCTTCGGGCGGCGCTTGTCGATGATGGCCAGATCGCAGTTCAACTGCTTGGCCAGGGCCCGTGCGCGCACCACGCCGCCCACATCGGGCGACACGACGATCAGGTCGTCGTATTGTTTCTGGCGCAGGTCGCCCAGCAGCACGGGCGATGCGTAGATGTTGTCCACGGGGATGTCGAAGAAGCCCTGGATCTGGTCTGCATGCAGGTCCATCGTCAGCACGCGGGCCACGCCCACGGCCTGCAGCATGTTGGCCACGACCTTGGCGGAGATCGGCACGCGGCTGGAGCGTGGACGGCGGTCCTGGCGGGCATAGCCGAAGTAGGGAATCACCGCGCTGATGCGTTCGGCCGAAGCGCGCTTGAGCGCATCGACCATGATCAGCAGTTCCATGAGGTTTTCGTTGGTCGGCGCGCAGGTCGACTGCACGACGAACACATCGCGGGCACGAACGTTCTGCTTGATTTCGACAGTGACTTCGCCGTCGGAGAAACGGCCTACGTCCACTGCACCCAGCGTGGTGCCGAGGTGCCGGGCAATATCCGCCGCCATCCCAGGATTGGCGTTGCCGGTGAAAACCATGAAGTCGGGGTGATTGGCTTGCATGAGCGACCCAGCAGTCTAAAAAAAAAGCCCGTGTGCGAAAGTATTTGGCAGGGGAAGAAGGATTCGAACCTTCGCATGCCGGAATCAAAATCCGGTGCCTTAACCAGCTTGGCGACTCCCCTACACAGGTCGATCACTGAAAGTAATCAACCGAAATCCTGATCTGAAGCCCATCCTGCCAGAGGATGAATCATCAAATTTTCACATGCCTTCACTTGCCACGCGCCGGGCGCGTCTTGCAAGTTCACTGCCTGTGGCATCTGCGCAAACACCGCACTTCCCGAGCCAGTCATTCGACCTTGCAACCCTTTCGATTCCAGCCACTGAAGGGCTTGACCGATCTCGGGACACAGTGCCTGAGCAACCGGCTGCAGATCGTTACTTCCAAATTGGTAGTGTGCTGCAGCAAAGCCTAAGATTGTAGCACAGCCAGAATCGCGTTTTAGGAAAGGGTTCGAAAAAATCGATTTCGTATCCAATCCCGCTTCTGGTTTGACCACCAGGAATTGTGTTCTTGGCAGTGCATGCGCTTTCTCAAGCGGGCGTATTGTCTCACCAATTCCTTCCACCCAAGCGTTATGGCCGCGTAAAAAAAAATGGCACGTCGGCGCCCAGCGACAGTCCGATGCGCTCCAGTTCCCCACGCGTTAGCTGCAGGTTCCACAATCGGTTGAGGGCCAGCAGGGTCGAGGCCGCATCGGACGAACCACCCCCCATGCCCGCCTGCGCCGGAATCCGCTTTTCAATGCCGATGTGCGCGCCCAGCGTGCATCCAGTGGCAAGCTGCAAAGCCGAGGCTGCGCGCACGCAAAGGTCTTGGGGAGGCAGCACCTCCGACAGGTCCTCCCGGGTGATTGCGCCGTCCTGACGTAGTTCGAAATGGAGCGTGTCACACCAATCGATCAGCATGAACACCGACTGCAGCAGGTGGTAGCCGTCGGCGCGTCGCCCTGTGATATGCAGAAAGAGGTTGAGCTTGGCCGGCGCCGGCACATCGTGCAAAGACCGCATGTGTGTCAGCGGTCCAGGGCAATGCGCAGTGTGGCGTGCGGCAAGGGGCTGCGACGGTGAGCGACGAGCCTGCCGCGGTCCATTCCGTCGAGTTCTGCCTCCCAGCCATCGACCGCGATGGGTTCGCGTTTGAGCCAGCCGAACAAGGCGGACACCGGCACCGTGCTGCCTGTCAGCTGCAGGACCAGCGCGTCCAGCGAGTCGGATCGTCGCGTTTCCGATCCATTGGTCAGTGTGGCCAGTCCGGGCGACCAAGCCAGCTTGGCCATCACATTGCCGAAGGGGTTGAGAAGCGTCAGTTCTCCTTGTTCAGGGGCGCCTCGCAATTCGAATGCCGCGTTCAACGGTTGTGCGGCGGGATCATCCACTTGCAGCGACAGCCGGCCGCTCCACGCATCGTTGGGCGCTGCGTCCTGCGTGACCATCCGGGCGTGCTGCGCACAACCCGCGAGGAGCAAAAAGGTCAGCGTTGCCAGCCAGGCGCTCCAAGCGGGCCAGGTGCTTTTGGCATTTGCGCGGTAGCGGCCATTGATCGCGGCGCGCCGCATCAAGGGTTGGCTCCGAGGCGCTTCAAAGTCTGGCGCAGGGTGTCGTTGTCCTTGTTCAGCCGCAGGCCTTCTTTCCAGACAGACGTCGCGCGGTCACGCTCTCCGAGTGACCACAGCACTTCGCCCAGATGGGCCGCAATTTCCGGATCGGGCTGTGCCTTGAATGCATCGCCGAGCAAGCGCGCGGCTTCTTTCCGATTGCCGAGCCGAAACTCGACCCAGCCAAGGCTGTCCATGATGAACGGGTCACCGGGCGCGTATTCCAGCGCCTTTGCAATCAGCTGCTTGGCTTCCGGCAGTCGGATGTCACGTTCCGCGAACGAGTATCCCAGGGCGTTGTAGGCATGGTGGTAGTCGGGCTGGCGGGCAATGATCTGCCGCAGCAATTTTTCCATGTCGTCCAACAGGCCCGCCTTTTCGGCCAGCATGGCTTGGTCGTAGACGAGTTCGTTGTCTTGCGGAGCCAAGGCGACGGCCTTGGCTTGGGCTTCATAGGCTTCCCGGTATTTCTGTGCATCGCGCAGCAGCTGGACCTCGGCGAGCAATTTCATTCGCTCTTCCTGGGGCGTCTTCGCAGGCAACGCGCGAATGAGCGCAAGGGCTTCGGGCAACTTGCCCTGGCGAGCCAGCAGGGACGCCTTGCGGCTTTGCACCGTCAGCAGTTCAGCAGAGTTCTCGATCCGGCCCAGCCAGGCCTCCGCTTCCGCCAGGTTGCCCCGCTTTTCTGCGATCTGGGCTTGCAGCAGGAATGCCTGCGTCATCGCACTTCGGCGCGGATCGCCCGCAGGCAGTGCCTCGAGGAGTTTCTGAAACTGCGTCAGGGACGCATATGCCTCATCGAGGCGGTTGGCCTGCAAGTGCAGGCTGGCTTTGACCAGCCAGGCTTCTGCCATGTCGGGCGTGCTCTGGGTCAGCAGATCCGCCTGTTTGGAGGCTTCCGCATAGCGCTGTGAGTCCAGCAGGGTGCGAACGTACACCATGCGGATTTCCGGCTTGGGCGTCCCGGCCAGATAGCGGGCAACCAATGGCTCTGCCTCTGGTTCGCCGGCTTCCAGCAGTTGCAGCGCCAGCAAGGCGACGCCTTCGGCTGGCGCATCCATGGTCTGGGCCTGGCGTGCGGCTTCCAGTCCACCCTTCTTGTCGCCCGCGGCCAGGCGCATTCGGCCGATGGTGATCCACGCGGAGGGGCCGGATGCCGGGTTGCTGAGCTGATCTGCCAGCGCCTGCTCGACGACCTTGGCGGCCATGGTCTTGTCGCTGGCCCGCCCGTACAACTGAGGAATGGCCTGGAGCGTCATGGCCCTGTCATTCGCAGGCGATTGATCCAGTTCCTGCTTGAGGAGGTCGGACGTCTCCTCGATGCGATTGAGCGCAATGAGGATCTGCAACACGTACCGGTTGGCCTCGCGCGACTGAGGCTGTGCACTTTTCCACGCCCTCGCTGCCGCCAGCGCATATTCAGCCGAGCGCGATTGCAGGGCAATTTCGACGGCCCGCCGATAAAGCTGGCCATCGCCGCTGCGGCGGGCCGCTTCCAGCATGAGCGAATAACCGGTGCCGGGATCGCCCCCCGTGGTGCTGATCTCTCCTAGCAGGATTTCATAGAACAGTTCTGCATCGAG
Organism: Acidovorax sp. KPB24-03; assembly: GCF_057546605.1. Taxonomy (NCBI): domain Bacteria; kingdom Pseudomonadati; phylum Pseudomonadota; class Betaproteobacteria; order Burkholderiales; family Comamonadaceae; genus Acidovorax; species Acidovorax sp. KPB24-03. The sequence continues at coordinate 7,924 of NZ_BAAJYR010000017.1, forward strand.
CGCGGCGGCTGCATCGCTGGAAGTCTCCTGAGACGCTCGAAGCCCGGCTTGCGATGTCGGTGCTGGCGAATTTTGCGCCTGTGCAGAAAGAGTTCCCGTCACCATAGCGCATGCCAGGGTGATGGTCCAGAGTCGATGTGATTGCGCCATCAACCCATAATAATCCATGGTTCAACGTCTTTGTGGAGCGTGCAGGCATGCCTGAGTTGCCGGAAGTGGAAGTAACGCGACTCAGCATCGCGAAGGGGATTTCCGGCGTGGTAATCCAGTCGGTCACGGTGGGCAAACCATTGAGATGGCCACTTGGTTGCCCGCCCGAGGGGTTGATCGGCCGCACCGTCACGGCAGTGCGGCGCCGGGGCAAGTATTTGCTCCTTGACCTGGACGGAGGGCTTCTCCTGATCCATCTCGGCATGTCGGGGAGCCTGCGTCTGGGGCAAGCGCTGGAAGCGCGTGGTCCACACGACCATTTTGAAATGGAAACGACCTTGGGGACCCTGCGCCTGCGGGATCCTCGAAGATTCGGCGCAGTGGTTTGGGCGCAAGACGAGAGCGCCGAAGAAGCGAAGAAGCTGTTGGGTTCATTGGGAGTGGAACCCCTTTCCGATCTGTTCACCGTCGATGGTCTCTTTGCCGGTTTGCGTGCGAGCCGGGCGCCTGTGAAGCAGGTCTTGCTCAGCGGCAAAGTGGTGGTGGGGGTCGGAAACATCTACGCGTCGGAAGTGCTGTTCCTGGCGGGTATCCGCCCGACAGTGAAGTCATCGACCATCGGCTTGGCGCGGGTTCGCCGCCTGCACGCAGCCATTCGCGAGGTGCTGGCGCGCGCGGTGGAGCGCGGCGGCAGTACGCTGCGGGACTTTGCCAGCGCGGACGGCAGTGAGGGCCATTTCCAGCTGGAGGCTCATGTCTATGGACGGCACAACGAGGCGTGCCGGGCCTGCGGGTCTCCGGTGCGAATGATCCGGCAAGGTCAGCGCAGCACCTACTATTGCATCCGTTGCCAGAAGGCATAGGGTTAAGAGGGGTGGCACCACGCCGTTTCGAGCTTTCAAGAAGTTCGTGGGGTGCTATATTTTGCGAAGGCTCCTGCACGTGCGGGCGCAGCGACACTCGGGAGCAAAGTGGGACCCTCTTTTAACGAACAGTTCGACCAGCACGGCGCGTGGCGCCGGGCATTCGCACTTCAACTGAAGCAGTTGGCCGACTGGATGGCGTCGCATTCCCTCATGGATGCGGCCGTTGGCGAGAAGCTCCAGCGACTGGAGGGCCAAGTGCGCAGCGACAAAGTCATGGTGGCTTTCGTCGCGGAGTTTTCCCGGGGCAAGTCCGAACTGATCAACGCCATCTTCTTTGCCGACTATGGCCGCCGGATCATGCCGGCCAGCGCGGGACGAACGACGATGTGCCCGACGGAATTGGGCTACGACCCCGGCGTGCCTGTGAGCCTGCGCCTGCTTCCCATCGACACCCGGCTGCAGGTGCAGGGACTGGCCGAGTGGCGCCTGAAACCCGAACGCTGGGTGCAGATTCCCTTGGATGTCAATGATGCGGGGCAGATGGCCCGCTCGCTCGAGAAGGTGGCCGAGGTCCGGCGCGTCAGCTTGGATGAGGCGCGAGCGCTGGGCTTCTGGCACGACGACCTGCCGGAAGAAAACCCGGTGCCGGACGCCAGCGGCCTGGTGGAAGTTCCGATGTGGCGCCATGCCCTCATCAATATTCCCCATCCGCTGCTCAAGCAGGGCCTGGTCATTCTGGATACGCCCGGACTGAACGCGGTGGGTGCGGAGCCTGAACTCACCATCAATCTGATTCCGCAGGCGCATGCGGTGGTCTTCATCCTGGGGGCGGACACCGGGGTCACGCGGTCCGATCTCTCGATCTGGCGGGAACATCTTGCAGCCCCGTCTGAAAATGCGGATGCCCGCTTAGTGGTCCTCAACAAGATCGACACACTGTGGGATACCCTGAACTCGCCTGAGCAGGTTCAAGAACAACTGGAGCGCCAGCGCCTGACCTCTGCTGAGATGCTGGGTATCTCGCAAGAGCACGTCATGCTGGTTTCAGCCCAGAAAGGGTTGATCGCCAAAATCCAGTGCGATGACCTGTTGCTGGAGCGCAGCGGCTTGCCTCTTTTGGAAGAAGCGCTGGCACAAGGGGTGATGGGCAAGCGCCAGTCCATTCTCCGCTCTGCCGTGGCAGCGGGCATTGCCGGCCTGCGGTCGGAAACCTCCCGCGTGATCAACATCCGCCGGCGCGATCTCGATGACCAGATGCTGGAGTTACGGAGCTTGCGGGGAAAGAATGCTTCCGTCATCGATTCCATGCGCACTCGCATCGAGCAGGAGCAGCGGGAGTTTGAGATGAGCACCGCGAAGATTCAGGCGGTGCGTGCGGTCCATCTCAAATTGCTGCGCGATATCTTCCATGAACTCGGAGCCCGTTCACTGAAGGCTGAGCTGGCGCTGCTCACAGACGCATTGCAGCAAAAGGGTCTGAAGCTGGGCGTGCGCAAAATCTATGCGGAGACCTTCCAGCGGCTGCTGGCCATCGTGGACAAGGCGCAATCTTCGGGCACTGAAATCCATGCCATGTTGGGCGGTACATTCCGGCAGCTCAACACGGACTTCGGCTTCTCACTCCAAGTGCCTCCGACTCCGCAACTGGAGCCCTTCCTGCAGGAAATCGCGCAAATTGAGCAGCGGCATTTGCAGTACCTGGGCGTGGGCAATGCCCTCAAACTGGCGCAGCCTGAGTTCGCGCAGCGATTGGTCCGTGCGCTCGGCATGCGGCTTCGCACGGTGTTCGAGTCGGTTGCCAACGATTTGGAGCTGTGGAGCAAATCCGCAACAGCGCAACTGGATGCCCAACTACGAGAGCGCAAACGCAGCTTTGCGCGTCGCATCGAAGCGGTGGACCGCATTCAGCACGCAGCAAGCGGTTTGGTCGAGCGCATTGCAGAGATTGAAATGGCCGAGCAAGAGTTGGGGCAGATGGAGGCGCGCTTGAATGAGATGACGGAGCAGCTCGCAGCCGTCCCGCGCGCCGAGCCGCCCCAGGTCAGCCCGCAAACGGCCCTGGCATGAGCGACATCCCGGAAATTGCCACCGATGTGGTTCGGTGGCAGGCGGTGCATGGCCGCAACCATTTGCCATGGCAGCAAACACGTGATCCTTATCGGGTGTGGCTGTCGGAAATCATGCTGCAGCAAACCCAGGTCGTCACCGTCTTGGGCTATTACGAACGCTTTCTGGATCGATTTCCGGATGTGCAGTCGCTCGCAGCGGCAACGGAGGGCGAGGTGCTCGCTTTATGGAGCGGGTTGGGCTACTACAGTCGTGCACGAAATCTGCACCGCTGTGCTCAGAAAGTGGTGGATTTGCACGGGGGCGAGTTTCCCCGGACCGCCGAGGTATTGGCACAGTTGCCGGGAATCGGCCGCTCGACGGCAGGTGCGATAACCGCCTTCTGCTTTTCCGAGCGTGTTCCCATATTGGATGCAAATGTTCGCCGGGTGCTGACGCGAGTGCTTGGCTTCACGGCCGATTTGGCAATCGCCAAGAATGAACGTCTTCTTTGGGATCAGGCCTGTGCCTTGCTGCCAGTGAGTGATGTTCAGCATGCGATGCCGCGCTATACCCAGGGCCTGATGGATCTCGGGGCGACGGTGTGCACGCCAAAGAAACCGACCTGCATGGTCTGCCCTTTGAACCGGCAGTGCAAAGCCCGCCGAGACGGAGACCCCGAACGCTATCCCGTGCGGACCCGCAAATTGTCGCGTCGTGCGGAGTCGTGGTGGCTGATGCTGCTGCAGGACGGCAATGGGCGTGTCTTGCTCCAGCCGCGTCCCTCGAGCGGCATTTGGGCAGGTCTGCATTGCCTGCCGGTGTTCGAGGAGCGCGCAGCACTGCAAGCGTCATTGGCATCACGGCCTGCGCCGCTTCAGGATTTGGAGGGCTTTCTTCATGTCCTGACCCATCGGGATCTGCACCTCCATCCCGTGCGAATCCCGTGGCAGGCGGATTGGGGCCTTCCGGTGGACGGAGCCTGGTTCGGTGCTTCCGATTGGGACCGCTTGGGTATGCCAACGCCCATCCGGAAATTGCTGCTGAACCTATCCTGATTTTTTTCACGTCTCGCCACTCTGTGGCGAGACGTGAAAGTCACAGGCCGTCCAGCTCACGATGCCGCCGCAGGGTGGTCCAACGCTGGCTGAAGTGCACCGCCAGGCGCTCCACCAAATAAACCGAGCGGTGTTGCCCCCCCGTGCAGCCAATGGCCACGGTCACGTAGCTTCGGTGATTCTGCGCCAAAGGCTCCAGCCAGTGAGAAAGGAACTGCGCGATGTGCTCCTGCATCAGTTTCACATCAGCCTGGTGCTGCAAATAGTCGATGACAGGCTGGTCTTTGCCCGTCAATGCCTTTAACGCGGGCTCATAGTGGGGATTGGGCAGCATGCGCACGTCGAAGACGTAATCCGCATCGACAGGCACCCCGCGTTTGAATGCAAACGATTGGAAGACCAGCGTCAATTGCCCGGGCAGGGCGGGCATCAGGCTTTTGACGTAACCCTGCAATTGCGCTGCTCGAATGGCGCTCGTGTCGATGACATGGGACTGCTCACGCAACTCGGCCAGCAGTTCACGTTCCAGTTCGATAGTTTGCAGCAATGCGCGTTGGCCTTCCGTCCATTCGTCTCTGGAGAGGGGGTGGCGTCGGCGCGTTTCCGAAAATCGCCGGATCAATGTGTCGGTGGTGGCATCCAGAAACAGCGAATGGACGACCACGCCCTCGCCGCGCAGGCGTTTCAATTCCTGCGGAACCAGCGGTAACGCGGTGGCGCTGCGAACATCCATTGCGATGGCAATCCGGTTGCCATGGTGCTGATGCTCCAGCGCCACGAAGGCGGCCAACAATTCCGGTGGCAGGTTGTCTACGCAGTAGTAGCCTGCGTCTTCCAATGCATGCAAGGCAACGGATTTGCCGGAACCCGCCATGCCTGTGATCAATACGACCTCTAGCGTCATTTCGTCATGCCTTGATCTGTGCGGGTTGGTTGCTGCTGAGCATTTCGCGTGCGTGCGCCATGGTCGCCTTCGACTGGCGTTCCCCTCCTAACATCCGAGCCATTTCGATCACGCGTTTTTCTCCCTTCGCCACGGTCACCTGACTGATGGTGTGCTGATCCTGACTGGTTTTTGCCACGATCAGATGGTGATCTGCACAGGCTGCCACCTGCGGAAGATGGGTAACGGCCAGCACCTGTCGATCGCGGCCCAACTGCTGCATCAGCCGACCCACCGTCTCGGCGACGGAGCCTCCGACGCCTGAGTCCACCTCGTCAAAAATCAGGGTAGGGGCCTCGCCCAACTGGCTTGTCGTCACGGAAATGGCCAACGATATGCGAGACAGCTCCCCCCCCGAAGCGACTTTGCCAACAGGCCGGGGCGTGGCGCCAGGATGCCCTGCGACCAGAAAAGAAACACTGTCGAGACCTTGAATGCCGGGTTCCGGTGTCGGTTCCAAAAGCACCTCAAACCGCCCGCCCACCAGGCCAAGGCCCTGCATGGCTTGTGTGATTGATTGGGCAAGCCTTGGTGCTGCGGTTGTCCGCTGCCGGGACACAGCCTGCGCCGCCTTGCGATAGGCTGTACCACTGGCCTGTTCGGCCGCATTGAGCGCTTCCAGGTCTGCTGCCGTCTCCAGTTTGGAGAGTTCCGCTTTCCATCCCTCCAGCAGTGCCGGCAACTCCGATGGCGTCCGCTTGTATTTGCGTGACAACGAAATCCACAGCGACAGGCGTGAATCCAACTGTTCAAGTCGCTCGGGATCGAGTTCCGTGTGCCGGAGATAGCTTTGCAAGGAGTGAGCCACATCGGCCGCTTGGTCCATGCACGACTGAAGCACCTCTCCCATCGCCTTGAATTCGGGATCGAGGGTTTGCTGCTCCTGCAGCAGCTGGCAGGCGCGGCTCAACTGAGTCTGTGCACCGGACTCTTCATCCTCCAGCGCGGACAGGGCCGTTTGCGCGCTGTCCAGCAAGGCTTGGGCGTGAGAAAGGCGGCTGTGCTGGGTGTTGAGTTCTTCCCACTCGCTGGATGCCGGGCCCAGCTTTTCGACTTCACTGATCTGCCACTGCAGTCGTTCCCGCTCCTGTTGCAGGGTATGTCTGGCCGCTTCTGCTTGCGCGACCGCTTTGCGGTCGTCACGCCAGCGAGTCCAAAGCGGCTCCAGCGCCGCGGTGCTGATGCCGCCATAGGCATCCAACAGGCTGCGAACGGCATCCTGGCGCGTCAAGCTCTGCCATGCGTGCTGGCCATGGATATCGAGGAGATGCGCCCCCACGGTCCGCATTTGGGTAGCGGTTGCTGGAATGCCGTTCATCCACGCACGGCTTTTTCCTTGCCGATCGATGGTTCGGCGAAGCAGCAGGCTTTCCTCCTGCGGGATGCCTGCTTCATCAAGCCATGCAGACAAACTGGATGGGCAATCGAATTCAGCGCAGATGTCCGTACGCTCGGTTCCCTCGCGAATCACTCCGGCATCGGCGCGGCCGCCCAGCAGCATTTGCAAGGCATCGATCAGGATGGATTTGCCTGCACCCGTTTCTCCGGTCAGCACCGTAAATCCTTTGTGAAGATCCAGGTCCAGGACATCCACGATGACGAAATCGCGCAATGCGATCCGTTTGAGCGCCATCTATGAGCCCCCTTCATTCCAGCGCAATTTTTTGCGCAACGTAGCAAAGTAGTTCCAGCCTCGAGGGTGCAAGAAGCGCACGAAGTGCTCCGACCGCCGAACCACGATCCGATCGCCATGCTGGAGCGATGCCAGCGACTGCATGTCGAAATTGGCGCTGACGTCCCGGCCCCCTACGACTTCCACCGCAATGTCCGTCGAATCCGGCAGCACGATGGGTCGATTGGACAGCGTATGGGGTGCGATGGGGACCATCACCCAACCAGGAATTGCAGGGTGCAGCATTGGGCCTCCCGCGGAGAGCGCATAGGCAGTAGATCCAGTGGGCGAAGCGATGATCAGCCCGTCTGCCCTTTGGTTCGAGACGAAATGCCCACCCACTTCCACCCGCAATTCGACCATGCCGGAAGTGGATCCACGATTGACGACGACGTCGTTGAGCGCCAGGGCTTCAAATACGCATTCGTCCTGACGCATCACGCAGGCATGCATGAGGGGCCTGGCGTCTTCTTCATACTCGCCATGGAGCATCGGCTTCAGTGCTGAAGCATGCTCGCCCAAAGGGATATCGGTGATGAAGCCCAGCCTTCCCTGATTGATGCCGATCAGCGGAATTTTGTAGGGGGCCAATTGCCTACCGATGCCCAGCATCGTGCCGTCTCCCCCGATCACCATCCCCAGATCGCACTCCTTGCCGATCTGTTCCACCTGCATCGCAGGATAGTCAGAAATGCCGGTGTTGTGCGCCGTTTCCTGTTCCAGAATGGGTTCACAGCCTTCATTTCTGAGGAACTGGGCAACCTCTTGTACGGCATTGCGCGAACTGTCAGAAATAACGCTGGAAGTGAGCGGCTGGTACTTGCCGAAGAGTGCGACCCGTGTGAACCTGAGCTTCATTGGGAAATTAGATCATTAAAGCGATGTGAGCTTGGGTAGCCTCTTGAGCATCCGTGTCTTGCAAGCGCTGTCTCGTTCTGATTCCAGCGCGGCCACAACAATCCATTCCTTTACGTCTTGGCCCATTTCGTCGGCTAGGGCGCCAGCTATGGCCGGGGATAGGTGTCCTCTGTCGCGTGCTGTGTAAAGCGCTTGTTTTGATAGCCCAAGGCGAGCTGTCCATGCGGCGATGTTTTGAATTTCTAGTGCTGAGTTCAAAAGGTTCATGGTTGACGGCATATCGATCCTCTACACATGTTGTATAAATTACACATGACGTAGAAATTGTATCGAACGACTTGTCTACATGTTGTAGACCGTGTAACCTCCGGTTTGTCTACAACATGTAGATTTTCATGGAGCTACCCATGCCAGCCACTCAGGTGTCTTTTCCAGCTTTTGCGTCTTCGCATCTCATAAGCACCCATACGAATCCCTCTGGCGCCTCCGGGTGTTCTGCGGATTTGGCCCATGATGGCGTGCCTTGTGGCGATGCCTCGTCTCGGCCGTTTAACCAAAGCAGCCATGCGCTCTGTATCAGTCCCATGACTGACAGCAGCACAAGTCCTCCTAGCAGTATTGGATCGATGTACATGGCTGCTGATGGTAATGGTTGCACTCCCCCTGCTGTGTCCATGCCTGGTCCCAGCACGGATGCTGGATTGGTAGCTCAGTCCAGCGACAGCAGCGGGGAGTGCGCCTCAACGGCAAACCTTGACCTAAACGACAAGCTCGTCAAGCGCGGGCTAACCGTGTCCTGGCATGGCTACCGGGCCACTGTGCAGCGTGTCCGTACCGGCCGTTGCTTGCTGCGGTTCCCTGCGGTCCGTGCATCGCATCGGGGTGTTGTCCCCGAAGGCGCGTCTGACCAGCAGTGGGTTCCTTGTTCGTCTGTTCAGGTGGTGCGGTCATGAGGGACTTTCCGCCTTTCACCGTTCTCGTCGCTTTCCTGCTGCTCGACGGCCTTCTCACATGGTTCTTTTTTTTTGCGCTAAGTGTTTAGCTGGGCTAAACAGTCCGGCCGTTCCTCGATGCCTCCAAAGGTGGCATCTAAGAGCGCTCCTGCTCCTACTGGCCGCAAATTGGCCTACCTACCGAAAGACCACCATGGCATTCACCAGCATCATCCAGATTCTCAAAGTTAACGAGCTGCGCAAAGGCACGTCCACCAAAACCGGCCGCCCTATGAAATGCAGGATTGCGAGTGCGCGCTCCTGTCTGACGCCGGCGAACTGGAGCAAGTGGGCGTCCTCCCGCTTGCCAAAGATATGATAGGTGACAACGCCCCGAAGGTCGGCACCTACACGGCCTCGTTCGCTTTTCGCGCTGGTATGCAGGACCGTAAGATCGGCGCAGTGCTGACTGGCCTCACGCCCTACGACGTGCGCAAGCCCGGCGCGCCTGCTGCCCCCGCTGCACCGAAGGCGGTGCCTGACCATGTTGTTTGAGTGGATGCACGCTGTATCGGTGCACGTGGCCATCGCGCTGCTTTTGCTCTCGTTGCTCGTGTGGTGCGTTGTCATGCTCGCCCGTGCGCTGCGCTGGCTGTGGACGCGGGGCACGCCTCTGCGCGGCCGGGGTATGGGGCAGCGCCCCATGGAAGACCTGTCACGCGCGACGTACCCCACGGCAAGGGGCGCGGGGTGCCTAGCGCGCGGGTGCCAGCCACGCCCTGACTCCACGCAAGGCGGCGGCGACGGGCGGCGCAGGGACAAGCATGGCGCAGGCCCGCGCAGCACGGCGCCCGCGCAGCCCTGGCCTCATTCGTCGCTGATAAACCGGACTGCCGCCGCAGGCGCCCCGCTGCCGGTCCTGGGCGCTGGTGGCTCAGAGTCCGGAGGAAAGCACCGCTTTCTGGAGGAGTCTGTGCCGCCTCCCTCCCTGCTAGTCAGCCCGCATGTCCGGCCCGGTTACTTGGGTGATGTGCCCTCGCTCAGCCCTCCGTGGTGCTGCGTCTCGGATGCCGTCCCGCACGCCTGCCCGCACCACCCAGTACAGTGCCCAGAAGCTCAGGATCGTGCCCACCACGCTGACTGCGATCCACCAGATGGTTAGCCGCAGGTAGTACCGCTCCATCTCGCCAAGCATCTTGATCACCTCGTCCATGTCCGCTCCCTGAAAGGTTGTTTCCATGATTGTCCTCATTCTTGTTGCTGCCCTCTGGTCCGGCATGCACGCTGCGCCCACTGATGGCCCTGCGTTTCGCAGCGACGGCCCGTTTCCTGACCGCCCACTCCTGGGGGACCGTCCATGGAAGACCACCTGAGCCGCATTTGGTACTTGCTGATGCTGCTCGGCTTGCTGGGGGCAGCGTGGGCGGGCTACCGCGATGGGCGCACGTCATGACTGAGGGTGAGGTGCTGGCCTACCTGACGGCCATCGTCGTGTGCTACTGGGCTGGCTACAAAGTCGGCCTCTACCGATCAATCATCCAAAAATTAGGCTCTTCCGCCTGACCGCGCCGGGAGGCACCCGGCAATCGAAAAGGAGTCCTCATGGACACGCAAACGCAATCGCAGCCTCCGCTGCTCACCCTGTCTGCCAAGGCGCGCAATGCCCTGGCAGTTGTCGCAACCATGGCGCTGACCGCAGGCCCAGCGCTCGCGCAGAGCACCGGCACCACGCCCGAGTCCGGCATCGCTGATGCGGCTGCCAAGCTGCTGTTGATCATCGCTGCTGGCGGCGCTGCCATGATCGCGCTGTCGCTGGCTGGCGTGGGCTGGCGCGTCGGCGCCAAGTGGATCAAGTCCCTGGCTGGCAAGGCCTGACCATGGCCTTTCTGCTGCGCCTGTGCGGCCTGCTGCGCGGGCGCAGTGGTAAGGCCATTGTTCCTGCTGCGGCCTGCGTCCTCGCGGCCTTTGCCCATGCTGCGACGTGTATTGAGTGGTCCGCCGATAACGGTAAGACTTGGCAGTCATCTACCTCTGCGGCTTGTGCTGCGCTCAAGTCGGTGCCCGGTTACGGTAGCGCGTCGACCGTCATCACTGTGCAGAGCGAGGGTGTGTGCAGGCTTGTGGATAGTGGTACGGCGCTCAGTCTTTATCAATTGGCCCGCCGTGACAACACGAATTGCGACAAGTGCCGCGATGGTGTCGGGCAGATATCCACAATGAATGTCACCCGTGGCTGGGCGCGATCTGCGTTGCCTAACAAGGCTGACCAGCTTGGAGCCACTGCGGCAGTACCCAAAAGGTTGTGCGGTGGGCCGAATATGTGCCCTTACTCTGTCCTCGGAAACGAGGAGTCTTATCGCTCTCAGACGCCCTCTGCGCAGGGGCTCTACCGCCTCTCCAGCGACGTGACTGTGATACAGGTCGAGGGGGCGTGCACTCCCACTGATGAGGCGGCTGCGGGGAACCCAAACACGCCCGATAAGCCGTGCCCCGGTCAGCTCGGCGAGCTAAACGGTAAGCCCTACTGCGCGGTGACTCCTGACGCGACGGGTGTCGAGCCGTTTGGCCCTCCTGGCAAGCAGACTGACGACAAGGGCAACCCTACGGCCGGCGCGAAGCCCAGTTCTGGGGAGGGCTCTGGTACTGGTGGCGTTGGGCGGACTCCTACTGCCGGTAATGGTGGCAATCTTGGTGGTCCCGCGGGTGCTGCGGCTGGTGGTACGGGTACTAAGCCTGGGGCCGGTGCGCCCAATGGCACTACGGACAAGCCGGCTGAGGGTAAGGAGCAAGCGGCCTGCGGTGCACCCGGTCAGTCCAAATGTCAGATTGACGAGACCGGGACGCCTGAGGGCAATAGCGCTTATGAGAAGGCTGACGGGCGTTTGGATGAGATCGATGCCAAGCGGAGAGAAATGCTCGATGGCGTCAAGTCCACCTCCGATAAGGACACTAGCTGGGGCATCGTGCCCAGCTGGTTGCAGCACGGTTCGTGCGCACCGTGGGATTTGGGGACTCTGCCTGTCGGGGCTGGTGTCCCGATACAGATTGATGTGTGCCGGATCATGCCCTACGTCGAAGCTGTGATGAGTTTCATGTGGGCGGCGATGACCTTCATCGCCACCCTCTCGATGGTCTTTCGTGTAACTACAGCGTCGAAGGATTGATGTATGCCAGTGCTTGGCGGTTTACTGACGACCCTTTTCTCTGGTCTCGCCGCGTGGTTGGGGCAGTACCTCACCCGAAAGGTCTCGTTTGGTGTCGCCGCGGCTGTGACCTACTCGGCGCTCACGTTGGGCCTGTACGTGGTCATGCGCGCGGCGCTTGCGTCCACTGCCAATGTCACCGGGGGTCTCCCGCAGATATTTTTGCAGGCCATGCAGATGGCCATCCCCCCGATTGCCCCCGCCTGCATCAGCACGTATGTCACGGTATGGACTGCCTGCACCGTGTACACGTGGCAACGCGATTTGCTCTACATCACCCTCAAGGCTTGAGCCATGCCCGTCTACATCGTCACCGGCAAGCTCGGCACCGGCAAGGGCAAGTATGCAGTCGGCAAGATGCGCGAGGCGCTGCTCGAAGGTAAACGTGTGGCGACCAATTTCGATTTGCGAATGGAGCACCTGGTCAGTTCGTCCAGCCGCATGACGGCCACTCGCCTGCCCGACAAGCCTACCGCGAAGGATTTGACGGACATAGGCCACGGTAACCCGGACGCCCGGCACGACGAAGACCGCAATGGCGTGCTGGTCCTGGATGAGCTGGGCAGTTGGCTTAACAGCCGGACCTTTGGCGGTCCGGAACGTGCGGCCTTGTTGGACTGGTTGATCCACGCGCGCAAACATGGCTGGGATGCCTACTTGATCGTGCAAAACCTCGAAATGATCGACAAGCAAGTCCGGGTCGGTCTGGCTGAGTACGTCGTCAAGTGCATCCGCCTCGACAAAATGAAACTGCCCATCGTGGGCGACTTTTTGGGCAAGCGTGGCCGGCTCCCGAAGCTGCACGTCGCGCAGATCACCATGTCCGATGTGCCCGGCATCATCATTGACCGCGAAATGTACAAAGGCACGCACCTGCACGATGCCTATGACACGTTGCAGGTGTTCCGCGACTGGGCACGCGCTCCCAGTGACGCCGGCTTTGCAGCCGAGCCCTACATGGGGCCGTACAGCTACTTGAGCGGTTGGCATGTCAAAGGCCGGCATGACGCGCCTGTCGAACGCCGGTCCTTCCTCGCCCGCCTGTTCCGCCGAAACCCGCCATCGCGGCCGCTGCCGGTGTACCCGGTCCCCCAGCAGTACCGCCGCGCCCTGGAGCTATGCCGCCAGCTCCCCCCGCATGAACGCGTTCGCTGGGCCAGGGTGGTGCTGCGGCATATGGATCAAGCGCAATTGGCCGCACGCGCGGCTGCTCAATAAGGGGTCAGCCATGACAGTGTTTTTGATTGTGTGGGCACTAGGCGCGCTCGTCGTCTGGTGGGCGGTAGGGCGACTGCTGCGGGAGGTGCCCAATGTCTGAGCACGTGGTGATTGTCATCGCGGTGGCCTACATGGCCATGTGCGCCGCAGTGCGGATGGGCGGCTGCGGAGGGCCCTGGGGGTGTGCGTAGCGCGCCCCCGGGGCCGGCCGCAGGCCGGCCCTAGATTTATCAATAAGACATATCTCGACCATGCAAGAAATCCACGTGTACGTACCCCCCGGCCGCAGGCCGGTTGGGAGTCGTTTGCAGGGGTTGGGCTTGTGCCCCCTGCTGGTCTGGGAGTGGCCGGATGGGCAGTGGTGCTACCTCGATCAGTTGTGGCACTGGCAGTACCGCCACAAGCGCGGTGGGCGCATTGATTTGTGGTTCTGAAAAAGGTGAAGCCCGCATGCGCGTCAACGCATCGGGCCTCGTGACAACAAAGGAAGGGTCTTTGCCGTGGAACGATATGTAGTGCACAAGGGCGTTTACTGTCAAGTGTTCGAGCAGGGTTGGAAGGTCAAGGATTGGCACTGCGAGGCCACGGGGCAACGCGAGTTGATGGCGTGGCGCCGCAAAATCTATGTGCCGTTGGATGACTACGACAACCCCGAAGTCCATGCCGGCCCGGACCTCGATCAGTCTGGTACGGAGGAGGAAAAAGCCCGCCTGGAGCGCCAGCGATTGCTGGGCCTCGAGCGTAGCGCGGCACGGGCTAAGCGCACGTGTCGGCACAAGATCAAGTCTGCTGCGGTGTCCTCGTTGCTCACGTGCACGTACCGCGAGGACCAGAGGGACTTTGACAAGATGCGCCGGGACTGGGCGGCCATGTTGCGCAAGCTGCGTAAGGCGATCCCCGGCTTTCGCGCAATCTACGCTTTCGAGAAACAGGGTCGTGGCGTTTGGCATGTCCATGCCGCCATAGACAAGCTGCCGACTCACCTGGATATTGCCGGGGAAGGGCGTGTGCGCTCTTGGGACTATTTGCGTCGCATGTGGCGATCCATCGTCGGCCGTGATAACGGCAACATTGACGTGGATGGTCATCGCAAAACACGGCACGGTTTGCCCGGTAAGTACCGGTCGTCGGAGTCCTTGGCCAAGCTGGCTGGCTACGTGTCCAAGTACCTGACGGAAGACCACGCGACAGGTCCGGCCGGCCGCAACAAATGGGGCAGCACGCAAGGCATTGATGTAGCAAAGCCGGTGGTGTTTGATATGCCTGAAATGTCGCTGGCTGACTTGGTGCAGGTGGCTTTCGGTCTGCCGGATGGTCATCGCATCGTGCGCCATCGCGTGGGGCAATTTGGCAAATTCTGGATGCTGTATTCAGAGCCCGGGGAGGCCGATATAGGCCCTGAGCCAGTAGGGGGGCACCATGGGTAGCACCGTGCAAAAACGCGAGAACGTTACCGGAAACACCAGTGCTGCCAGAGTGGCGGTGCATCGGTCCCAGCATGAGCGGCTGGATGTGTCTGTGTCTCCCAAGATGGGTGCCACCATCGCCGACATAGCATCGTTTTACGGCTGCACGAAGGCCGAAGTGGTCCGGTCGATGCTGCGGTGGGCTGCGGCAAATCGGGATTGGAAAAGGCAGGGTCTGATTTGGAGGGATTGACGATGGGGAGGCTGGTCGGCTATGCGAGAGTGTCCACTCGGGAACAGGAGACAGTCATGCAGTTGGCGGCCTTGCGCGCTGCTGGTGTCGCTGTGGTCTATGAGGAGCAGGCAAGTGCAGTGCGTCATAGGCCCGTGTGGGAGCAGTGTCTAGCTGGTCTGCGGTCGGGTGATGTGCTGGTGGTGTACAAGCTGGATAGGCTGGCTCGGTCTATCGCTCACTTTGTCGCCATGTTCGATATGCTCAAGGCGCGTGGTGTGGCTTTCCGGAGTCTCACTGAAGCATTTGAGACAGTCACTCCTCAGGGTCGCATGTACCTGCACCTGATGGCTGTGTTTGCTGAGTTTGAGCGGGAGGTGATTAGGGAGCGCTGTGTTGCTGGTCAGCGTGCGGCTCGTGCTGCTGGTAAGACTTGGGGCCGGCGGGCCCAGGTCTCGAGGGATGAGGTGGCTCAGGCGGTTCAGGCTTGGCGGAGTGGCTGGTATACGCAAGCTGTCTTGGCCGATATGCTGGGGGTGCCTGTAGGCACTTTGCGGTACCACATCCATCGCCATGAGGGCCGTGGCCAGTCGGGGGCGTGGGCCTCAGATAAGTAAAATGATTCAATGCTTGATGACCGTGCCAAGTTGTTGCTGAAGGCGCTCGTAGAGCGCTACATAGCCGATGGCCAACCCGTGGGTTCGCGTACGCTGTCGCGCGCGTCCGGTCTCGACCTCTCTCCCGCCACCATTCGTAACGTGATGGCCGATCTCGAAGAGATCGGACTGATCGCAAGCCCGCACACGTCTGCCGGCCGAATTCCGACGGCCAAAGGGTATCGCATGTTCGTTGACACCATGTTGACAGTGCAGCGCGAACAGCTGTATTCGCCGCAGCTGGCTGCAGAGCAACCGCAAAAGGTGATTGCCAACGCGGCGCATTTGTTGTCCAGCCTGTCCCAGTTCGTGGGCGTTGTCATGGCGCCCCGGCGTGCCTCGGTGTTCCGGCACATCGAATTCTTGAGATTGTCCGAAAAGCGGCTTCTGGTCATCATCGTCTCCCCTGAAGGAGACGTGCAGAACCGCGTGATCTTCACCGATGTGGACTACTCGCAATCGCATCTGGTAGAAGCGGCCAATTTCCTGAACAGCCACTATTCCGGAATGGACATGGACCAAGTGCGCGAGCGCTTGAAGACGGAGGTGGATCAGCTGCGGGAGGAAATCGGCTCGCTGATGCAGGCGGCTGTCAACGTCGGGTCCGAAGCGATGGCGGAGTCTCAGGACAATGTGGTGATTTCCGGCGAGCGCAACCTGCTGGCAGTCAGTGATTTTTCCAACGACATGGGCAACCTGCGGCGTGCTTTCGACCTGTTCGAACAGAAGACGCAGATCCTGCGTTTGCTCGATGTTTCCAACCGTGCAGATGGCGTACGCATCTTCATTGGGGGAGAGAGCCAGATCGTCCCTTTTGAGGAGCTTTCGGTAGTCACCTCTCCATATGAAGTAGACGGGCAAGTCGTAGGCACACTGGGGGTCATCGGGCCCACCCGAATGCCGTACGACCGGATGATCCAGATCGTGGACATCACTTCCAAGCTGGTTTCCAACGCGCTGAGTTACCGCAAGTAAGCACATACAATTGGCGCGGGGGGCGTTAGCTCAGTTGGTTAGAGCAGAGGACTCATAATCCTTTGGTCGCGGGTTCAAGTCCCTCACGCCCTACCAGTTCAACGGGCTTGATTGCTGTTCATGGCCATTCCTCGCGTGCCTGTTCAGGTGCACTGCGTGGACATGAGAGTTGAGATGCCTGCGTTTTCTGCAAACGAAGCCAAGCAGCCATCAAAAGATGGGTTAGAATTTAAGTCTTGCTTGATTGCGAAGTTCGTCACAGAGTTCGCGTAAAAATCAAAACAAGAATTGAATGATGGCGTTGAAAACATGCTATAATTCAAAGCTTAGCGGCTGTAGCTCAGCTGGATAGAGTACTTGGCTACGAACCAAGGGGTCGTGGGTTCGATTCCTGCCAGCCGCACCAAACGGTAAGCCCTAGAACAGTGATGTTCTAGGGCTTTTTCCGTTGGGGATTCGAATGCTCTCTGCATCAAAATGCGCCCATGAGCAAGGCATTCACCAAAGAATCGGATCAGTCCGATGACGAAGATTTTTCCCCAGCACCCCTTCCTGCGGGTAGCAAGAACTACATCACCCCTTCCGGTTACGCCAGGCTGCGCGATGAACTACTGGATCTCATCGACAACGAGCGGCCCAAGATCGTTGAAGTGGTTCATTGGGCTGCAAGCAATGGGGACCGTTCGGAGAACGGGGACTACCTGTATGGCAAGAAACGCCTGCGCGAAATTGATCGCAGGATTCGGTTCCTGACCAAACGACTCGAAATTGCCGAGGTGGTCGATCCCGCCATTCACGCCGGAAGTGATCAGGTGTTCTTTGGTGCCACGGTCCACTATGCGGACGATGAAGGCGTCGAGCGCACCATCACGATCCTGGGAATCGATGAAGTCGAGACGGGCCTGGCGCAAGTCAGTTGGGTGTCGCCGGTGGCTCGGGCCTTACTGAAGGCCCGCGAAGGGGATCAGGTTCAGTTGGCCACGCCAGGTGGCACGCGGACGCTGGAGGTTTTGGACGTCCGCTATCCCCAACCGGTGGCATAGGGAGCAAGGTGCCTGCCTCACCCCTGGGGCAGCACGCGGAAGGCGCGAAGCACTGCGGGCGTTCGGCGCAAATTGCGCAAGGAGGCCTCGACGTGTGACTGGTCTCGTGCAGCGATGACAAAACGCAAATCGGTCGTGTCCATGGCGGCTTCGTCATCCATGTCGACGTGAACGATGTCCGCTTCGGAGCTCGCCAGTTCGGCGGCGATGCGTGCCAAGACGCCCTTGCCGTTGGCCACGGTCACAACGATGCCGGTTTCGAACATGCGCGTGGGCTCATCGGCCCAGTCCACCGCGATAAAGCGCTCGCTGTCCTTGTGCTGAAGCTTTTTCGCCACGCTGCATTGGGCGTTATGAACCACCAGCCCTTCACCGCGCCCCAGGTAGCCTACGATGGGGTCTCCCGGTACCGGGCGGCAGCAATTCGCGTATTGAACGGATGCGTTCTCGCTGCCGTCCAAAGTCACGCCACCTTGCGACAGGGTTTCGTGGGATGAATACCTTTCACGGGTCAGCAACAGGGCATCGGGCCGGTGTCCATGCTCCGTCATCAGCACCATGAGTCGTTTCGCCACGATGCCCGCGATGCGTTTGCCCAGACCGATGTCGGTCATGAGTTCATTGCGTGTTCGATTGCCTGTGAAGCGGAGCAGCTTGTCCCACAGTGCCTGGTTCTCCGACTCAGTCGGCAGGCGTTCCAGCCCCTCGGCTCTCAGGGCCTGGGTCAGCAGCTTCTCTCCCAATCCCGCTGATTCAGTATGGGCCAGCGTTTTGAGGTAGTGGCGAATCTTCGAGCGTGCGCGGCCCGTGCGCACGAAGCCCAGCCAGGCGGGATTGGGTGTGGACACCGGCGCCGTGATGATCTCCACCACATCGCCGTTCTTGAGCTCGGTCCGCAAGGGGACCTGCTCATTGTTGATCTTGGCGGCCGTGGTGCGGTCACCCACATTGCTGTGGATGGCATAGGCGAAATCGACCACCGTGGCGCCCCGTGGCAGTGCCATGATCTGGCTCTTGGGGGTGAAGACATAGACCGCATCGGGGAACAGGTCGACCTTCACATGGTCCCAGAACTCCGCTGCATCCCGTGTTTCGTTCTGAATGTCGAGCAGCGACTGGAGCCACTTGGTGCCAAGGCGCTCCGCGGCCGATCCATCGGCATCCTGTGCTTTGTACAGCCAATGGGCGGCCACGCCGGCTTCCGCCACCACGTGCATTTCCTCGGTACGCATCTGGAATTCGATGTTGACCCCGGAAGGGCCGACCAAGGTGGTGTGCAGCGACTGGTAGCCGTTGAGCTTGGCAATGGCGATGTGGTCCTTGAACCGCCCAGGAACAGGCTTGTACATCTGATGCAGCACGCCCAGTGCCGTGTAGCAATCGACCACGGTCGGCACGATCACGCGAAAGCCGTAGATGTCTGTGACCTGGGCAAAACTGAGGTGCTTGGTGTCCATCTTCTGGTAGATGGCATAGAGCGTTTTCTCGCGGCCTGCGAGGCGGGCTTTCATGCCCAGCTTCGAAAACGCGGTGTCGACCTCGGTTTGAACCCGCTGCACAATATCGCGCCGCCGGTTGCGTGATTTATTCACTGCCTTGGACAGGGTCGCGTAGCGCCAGGGGTGGAGATGCCGGAATGACAGATCCTGCAACTCCCGGTAGGTCTGGTTCAGCCCGAGCCGGTGGGCGATGGGGGCATAGATCTCGAGGGTTTCGGAAGAAATGCGGCCCCATTTGCTGCGCGGCATGTCCGAGAGCGTGCGCATGTTGTGCGTGCGGTCGGCCAGCTTGATCAGAATGACCCGTACATCGCGGGCCATTGCCAACAGCATCTTGCGGAAGGACTCGGCCTGGTTCTCTTCGCGGGTGTTGAACTGCAGCTTGTCGAGTTTGGTGAGTCCATCCACCAATTCGGCCACCGGCAGGCCGAAGCGATCGATGAGATCGGACTTGGTAACGCCGCAATCTTCCATGGCGTCGTGCAGCAGTGCCGCCATCAGCGCCTGGCCATCCAGCTTCCAGGTGGCGCACTGGGCCGCTACTGCGATGGGGTGGGTGATGTAGGGCTCGCCGCTGTTGCGCAACTGCCCCAGGTGGGCTTCGTCGGCAAAGCGGTAAGCCTGCCGCACCTGTTCGATGCTGGCTGCGTCGAGGTAGCCGAGGTTCTCCGTGAGGGCCGCAAAACTGGCCGCTGCTGCGTTGGCGGCTGCTGCGGACGTGCCTCCCGCCGCCCCGCTTTCGCCGGGGCGCGGGTCTTGGGCAGATGGTTTATTCAAGACCGCATTCATCCCTTTAATGTAGCTTGCTGGGGAGATCGTGGTTTTTGGCCAAAAAAAAGCACCGCAAAGCGGTGCTATTGGGCTGCAGCAGCAGACCTGGGCGCGTCAGCCCGGGACCTTCTTCAGCATCTCCAGACCGACCTTGCCTTCGGCGATTTCGCGCAAGGCGGTCACCGCAGGCTTGTTGCGGCTTTCGATCTTGGGGGCATGGCCTTGGCTCAGCATGCGGGCGCGGTACGTGGCTGCCAGCACGAGTTGAAAGCGGTTGGGGATGTGCTCGAGGCAGTCTTCAACGGTAATGCGGGCCATGCGTCTTCTCCAGAAGGATCAGGTGATATTGAGGGATTCGAACGTATCGGCCCGTGCACGGCGCTGCGCCGCATACTTCAGCCGCTGAGCGTGGACGATGGTTTTCAGGTCGAAAAGCGCACGCTCAAAGAGTTCGTTGATTATAACGAAGTCGAATTTGTAGGCCTGTTCCATTTCCTGGGCGGCATTCTTCAGCCGGACCTCGATCACGTCCGGGGCGTCTTCGCCGCGGCGTTCCAGGCGGGATCTCAGTTCTTCCCAACTGGGGGGGAGTATGAAGATGAGGACGGCATTCGCAAAGGCCTGCTTGACCTGGATGGCGCCCTGGAAGTCGATTTCCAGGACCACATCGGCGCCTTGCGCGATGCGCTCCTCGATGGCCTTGCGGGATGTGCCATAGCGGCGGCCGTGCACGTGGGCCCACTCCACGAAGCCGTCCGAGGCAACCATGGCGTCGAATTCCTGCTCCGAGGTGAAGAAGTATTCGCGGCCGTGCTTTTCCTGCCCGCGTGGTGCCCGGGTGGTGTGCGAGACCGAAGGCTGCACATGGGAGTCCAGCTCCAGCAACGCCTTGACCAGGCTCGACTTGCCCGCGCCGCTGGGCGCTGCCACTACGAATAGATTTCCAGGGTAGTCCATGCGGGATAGGTGCTGGCTGCTATCAAAACAGGATTATCGCTCACTCGATGTTCTGGACCTGCTCGCGCATCTGCTCGATCAGGACCTTCATGTCCACGCTGATGCGCGTGAGTTCCATGGCGGCAGATTTGGAGCCGAGCGTGTTGGCTTCGCGGTGCAGTTCCTGGATGAGAAAGTCCAGGCGTTTGCCCACTTCACCGCCTTTCTTGAGCAGGCGTTCGATCTCGTCCAGGTGCGAATCCAGCCGGGTGATCTCTTCCGCGACGTCGATGCGGATGGCGAAGGCGGTGGCCTCGGTCAGGGCGCGGTCCTGAGCGGCTTCGGGCAGCGTGGCGTTGTCGGCCAGGGCCATGGCCTCCTTCCAGCGTTCCATGAAGCGCTGGCGCTGCTGCTCCACCAGCTTGGGAATCAGCGGCGTGGCCTGGTGGGCCAGGGCGCGCAGTTGTTCGAGCCGGTCCTGCAGCATGGCCGACAGGCGCTTGCCTTCGCGTTCGCGGGCTTGGAGGAGATCTTTCAGCGCTTTTTTCGGCCAGGGCCGGGACGGCATCGCTCCAGTCGTCCTGGGCGGAGCCGGCATTCGCGCACAGGCGCAGGGCGTCGGCGACGCTCAAGGGGGCCGCGTCGGGCAGCCAGGCGCGCACGGCGTCCTGCGCGGAGTTCAGCCGTTGCAGCAGGCGGGGTGCCGGGTCGGGCAGGGCGGTGGTGTCTTCGTTCTCGATGGAGGCGCGGACTTCGACCTTGCCCCGCTTGAGGCGGGCGGTGAGCAGGCTGCGCAGCACCGGCTCCTGAGCGCGTAGCTCGTCGGGCAGGCGGAACGACAGATCCAGGAAACGGCTGTTGACGGACCGGATCTCCAGCCCCAGGCGGCGGGTGCGGCCATCGGTTTCGCCCCCTCCCGCGGATGCACTTTGCTGTGCGCTGGCGTATCCGGTCATGCTGTAAACTGCCATTGGACTTTTCGGTGGTTGCTTGCGATCCGGCGATTATCCGGGTTCCGATTCGTGCCCGAGGTTTCTTCGCAAAATATGTCAAAAATCAAGCCGGCCCCCCTGCCGCCCGACACCACGATTGGTGGCTACCGCGTGGTGCGCCGGCTCTCCTCCGGCGGCTTCGGCGTGGTGTATCTGGCCATCGACCCGGACGGCCAGCAGGTCGCCATCAAGGAATATCTGCCGTCTTCCCTGGCCACCCGCGGCCCGGGCGAGTTGCTGCCCAAGGTGCCTCCCGAAAAGCTGTCGCTGTACCGCCTGGGCCTCAAGAGTTTCTTCGAGGAAGGCCGGGCCCTGGCGCAGATCTCGCACGCCTCGGTGGTGAGCGTGCTCAATTTCTTCCGGGAAAACGAAACCGTCTACATGGTGATGAACTACCTGGAAGGGGCCACCCTGCAGGACTTCATCATCACCGCGCGCGACCTCAAAACGCAGAAGGTGTTCCGCGAGTCCACGATCCGCTCGCTGTTTGACGAGGTGTTGCGCGGCCTGCGCATCGTGCACCAGCACAAGATGCTGCACCTCGACATCAAGCCGGCCAACATCTTCATCACCGACGACAACAAGGCGGTGATGATCGACTTCGGCGCGGCGCGCGAGGTGCTCTCGAAGGAGGGCAACTTCATCCGCCCGATGTACACGCCCGGCTTCGCGGCGCCCGAGATGTACCGCCGCGATTCGTCGATGGGCCCCTGGACCGACATCTACGCGATCGGCGCCTGCATCTACGCCTGCATGCAGGGATTCCCGCCCAACGAGGCGCCGCAGCGCTCCGACAAGGACCGCCTGTCGCTGGCGCTGACCAAGCTGCGCGGCGTTTACTCCGACAACCTGATCGAGGTGGTCGAATGGTGCATGGCGCTCGACCCGCTGTCGCGGCCCCAGTCGGTGTTCGCCTTGCAAAAGGAACTGAGCCGCGAGGGCGAGCGGCGCTACACCAAGCTGTCCGTGGGCGAGAAGATGCGCCTGCAGCTCGATACGCTGGTGTCCGATACCAAGAAGAATGTGCAGAAGGTGGGCGAGGCCACGCGAATGGGGGCGAAGCCGAAATGAAATTCTCCGTCTTCCAGGTCAGCCGTCGGGGCGGCCGCGAAACCAATGAAGACCGCATGGGCTACTGCTACACGCGGGAGTCCAGCCTGTTCGTGCTGGCGGACGGCATGGGCGGCCACCCGGAGGGCGAGGTGGCGGCGCAACTGGCGCTGCAGACGGTGTCCGCCGCGTTCCAGCGGCACGCCAAGCCCACGCTGGAAGACGTGCACGGATTTCTGGCCGACGCGCTGCTGGCCGCACACCACCAGATCCTTCGCTACGCGGCCGACCGCGGCATGCTGGACACGCCCCGCACCACGCTGGTCGTGGCGGTGGTGCAGGAGGGCTCTGCCAGCTGGATCCACTGCGGCGACTCGCGCCTGTACATGGTGCGGGGGGGCGAGCTGTTCACGCGCACACGCGACCACTCGTACCTGGAGCTGCGCAACATGCCGCTGCAGGGCATCGAACGGGTGAACCGCAATGTGCTGTTCACCTGCCTGGGATCGCCGACCAAGCCCATCTACGACATCACCGGCCCGGTGGCCCTGGAGCAGGGCGACCGCATCCTGCTGTGCTCCGACGGCCTGTGGGGCACGCTGGACGACGAGACCATCGCCCGCCAGCTGAGCCGCCTGCCGGTCTCGCAGTCGGTACCCGACCTGGTCGAAGACGCGCTGCGCAAGGCCGGCGACACCAGCGACAACGTGACCGTGGTGGCGCTGGAGTG
Source organism: Acidovorax sp. KPB24-03 (assembly GCF_057546605.1). Classification (NCBI taxonomy): domain Bacteria; kingdom Pseudomonadati; phylum Pseudomonadota; class Betaproteobacteria; order Burkholderiales; family Comamonadaceae; genus Acidovorax; species Acidovorax sp. KPB24-03. Next base: position 31,160 of record NZ_BAAJYR010000017.1, read on the forward strand.
GGAAACGCCCGATGCGTTCGAATCCACCCAGGGCATTTCGACCGACAGCATCAGCGACGACGGGTTTTCCTCCACGATCCAGGCCGGGCCGCTCGACATGGTGGACGATGACCTGGACGACGAGGCCATCGAACGCTCCATTGCCGAGATCAACGAGGCCATCCGCCGTTCGGCCGCACGCAAGGCCTGAACGCTCGCTCCGCCCGGCGCTTGGCCTGAAGCGGCGCCTGCCGGGTGACCGTTCTGTTTTCGCCGTCCTGTTTTCGTTTCCTACCGGACTCCATTCCATGACCTCTTTCACCCGCCCGGGCGGCCGTGCCGCCGACCAGTTGCGCCCGGTGCGCATCACCCGCCGCTACACCATGCACGCCGAAGGCTCGGTGCTCATCGAGTTCGGCAACACCAAGGTGCTGTGCACCGCGTCGGTGGAAGAGCGCGTGCCGCCCCACAAGCGCGGCAGCGGCGAGGGCTGGGTGACGGCCGAGTACGGCATGCTGCCCCGGTCCACCCACACCCGCAGCGACCGCGAGGCGGCCCGCGGCAAGCAGAACGGCCGCACGCAGGAGATCCAGCGCCTGATCGGCCGCAGCCTGCGGGCCGTGTTCGATCTCCAGCGCCTGGGCGAGCGCACCCTGCAACTGGACTGCGACGTCATCCAGGCCGACGGCGGCACGCGCACGGCGGCCATCACCGGTGCCTGGGTCGCGGCGCAGGATGCGGTGGCCCATCTGATCGCGCGCGGCAAGCTGGCCGAATCGCCCATCACGGCCCCGCTGGCAGCCATCTCGGTCGGCATCGTGGAAGGCACGCCGCTGCTCGATCTGGAGTACGTGGAAGACGTGGCCTGCGACACCGACATGAACGTGGTGATGACCGGCGCCGGCCACTTCGTGGAGGTGCAGGGCACCGCCGAAGGCGTGGCGTTCACCCGCCAGGAGATGGACCGCCTGCTGTCGTTGGCCGAAAAGGGCGTGGCCGAACTGGTGGCGCTTCAGCAGCAAGCGCTGCGCAACGGATAGCGATAGCGAACGCGGCCTTGGCCGTCCCTGGACGACCCCTTTGCACCGATGGAAATCGCATTTGCTATTAAATTTGTAGCAGTATGCCCTAGATGAATATGCGCTGGAAGCCATTTTGACCATGAAACTCGTACTCGCATCCAACAACCACGGCAAGCTGGCCGAACTGCAGACGCTGCTGGCGCCGCTCGGCGTGGTGCTCGTGCGCCAGGCGGACCTGGGCGTCGGCGAGGCGGCCGAGCCCTTTCGGACCTTCGTAGAGAACGCGCTGGCCAAGGCGCGCTTTGCCGCCCAGCACACGGGACTGCCGGCGCTGGCCGATGACGCCGGCCTGTGTGTCGATGCCTTCGGTGGATTGCCGGGCGTGGACACGGCGTATTACGCGACCCGATTCGGCTACGACAAGGGCGACGCGAACAACGTGCGCGCGCTGCTGGAGCAGATGCAGGGCATCGACCAGCGCCGCGCGGCGATGGTGAGCACCCTGGTGGCGGTGCGCACGCCCGAGGACCCGGAGCCGCTCATCGCCGTGGGCCGGGTCGTGGGCGAGATCGCGCGCGAGCCGCGTGGCAGCCAGGGCTTCGGATTCGATCCGATCATGGTCGTGCCCGAGTTCGGCAAGACCTTCGCCGAGCTGCCGACGGAGGTGAAGAACGCCCACAGCCACCGGGGCCGGTCGGCACAGCAGATGCTGGCGCTGATGCGCGAGCGCTGGTTCTGAGGCGCTGGCGCCTTTCGGAGATTCCTGGCCGTGTCCCTTTCCATTCCCATCGTTCCCGAGGCCTCGGCCGAGGCCGCGCCGGCGCCCGTGCGCGACGTGCAGCATTCCATGCGGCCGGGCGTGCTGCAGCTGGGCACGCTGCCGCCGCTGTCGCTGTACGTGCACCTGCCCTGGTGCCTGAAAAAGTGCCCCTACTGCGATTTCAACTCGCACGAATACCGCGAGGGCGGCGGTGCGCAGGCCCTGCCCGAGCAGCGCTACCTGGACGCCTTGATGGCCGACCTGGAGGCGGCGCTGCCGCTGATCTGGGGCCGGACGGTGCACAGCATCTTCATCGGCGGTGGCACGCCCAGCTTGTTCTCGCCCGCCGCCATCGACCAGTTGATCGGCGGCCTGCGCGCTCGGCTGCGCCTGGAGGCGGACTGCGAGATCACGATGGAGGCCAATCCCGGCACGTTCGAGAAGGACCGCTTTCGGGCATACCGCGCGGCTGGGGTGACGCGGCTGTCGATCGGCGTGCAGAGCTTCGACGACCGTTTCCTGAAGGCGCTGGGGCGGGTGCACGACGGTGCCCAGGCCATGGCCGCGGTGGAAGAGGCGGCGCAGTCGTTCGAGACCTTCAATCTCGACATCATGTACGCCCTGCCGGGCCAGACGCTCGCCGATCTGGAGCAGGACATGCGCACCGCGTTGGCGCTGGGGCCGCCGCACATCTCGATCTACCACCTGACCATCGAGCCCAACACGGTGTTCGCCAAGTTTCCGCCCGTGGTGCCCGAGGACGACCAGGCCTACGCCATGCTGGACCGCATTACCGAGATGACGGCGCAGGCCGGGCTGCAGCGCTATGAAATCTCGGCCTATGCGCGCGAGGGCCACGGCTGCTTCCACAACACCAACTACTGGCAGTTCGGCGACTACCTGGGCATCGGCGCGGGCGCGCACAGCAAGATCAGCTTCGCGCACCGCGTGGTGCGGCAGGTGCGCTTTCGGGACCCCGGACGGTACATGGACCACGCGCTGGCAGGCCATGCGGTGGCGCAGGACGACGAGGTGCGCCGGGCCGACCTGCCGTTCGAATACATGCTCAACGCGCTGCGCCTGCGCGAGGGGTTTGCGCTGCAGGACTTCATGGCGCGCACGGGCCTGCCGTTGACCGCGATTGCCAAGGCGCTGGACGAGGCTGAGCGCAAGGGCCTGATCGAGCGCGACATGGCGCGCGTGCGCCCGACCGAGCGGGGCTTCGATTTCCTGAGCGACCTGCAGGCGCTCTTTCTGGCCGACTGACGGGCGGGCGCTCCGGCGCCTGGACCGCCACCACCGGCCGAGCCCACCGGGTGCCGGTCGTCAGCCGCAGCGCGCCGCGACGATGCGGCCGTTGGCGTCCACCTGCAGGTTCAGGCGGGTGGCGTCGAACTCCTTGGTCACGATCTGGTCGGGGCGCAGCACGCGGGCCATCTGCGCGCCGGAGCGCACCCGGGCGTCTTCCACCACCTTGGCCGTGCTGTTCTGGCCGACCACCACCTGTGCGGGTGGGCCGCTGCAGATGCCGCCCGCGGGCGCGCCCGTGCTGCTGGTGGTGCCTGGCGTGGCGCTGCCCCAGGGGGCGTTGGTGGTGCAGCCGGCGGCCAGCAGGGCGGCGGCGATGAGGGCGAAGGCCGTCAGTGAGCGTTGGGACATGGTGGAAAGCGATGTCGTTGGTGAATGAAAGGAGCACACCTTAGCGCAGGGTGCTGGCGGCAGGGTCACCAGTGGTAACTCGGCAGCGGTCCCCGCGCCGTCCCCGCGGCCAGGGGGGCCGAAGGGTCAATTCCGCGCCGGCGCGGGGAGCGCCGCCGCTGAAGCATCCAGGCCCAGGTCGCGCACCTTGGCCGCCGCGGCGTTGGCTTGCGACGCGGAGGCGAACGGACCCACCCGCACGCGCAGCAGCTTCTGCCCGCCCGAGGTGGTGACGGGCTGCGACGTGGCTGGCAACCCGGCCTCCCGCAGCCGGGCATGGGCGCGGCGCGCATTGGCGGGTTCGGCGAAGAGGCCGACGTTGATGTACAGGCGCCGGTCGGGCGCGGCGGTCGCGCTGGATGCACTTGCAGCTGGGGTGGAGGTTTTGTCCGGGGCCGTCGCCGTCCGAGCCGCAGCGGGCTTGAGCGCGGAGGCGCGCGGTCTGGCCGGTTCGGCAGCCGCACGGGCTGGCGGGT
>NZ_BAAJYR010000018.1:0-34966 GCF_057546605.1 Acidovorax sp. KPB24-03
CGCGAGGATGCGGGCATCGTCCGCCGCCACGATGACGCGCGTGGCCTGGCTTTGCGCCGCGCGTTGCGCCACGCGCACCACCATGGGCAGCCCGGCGATGTCGGCCAGCGGCTTGTCGGGCAGCCGCGTGGAGGCCAGCCGCGCCGGTATCAGGATGGTGAAAGGCGTGGCGGGCGCGGTCACGCCTCCAGCTCCTCGTCCGTCAGGGTGCGTGCTTCGTTTTCGAGCAGCACCGGAATGCCGTCGCGCACCGGGTAGGCCAGGCGGGCGCTGCGCGACACCAGTTCCTGCCGCTCCCGGTTGAAAGTGAGCGAGCCCTTGGTGACGGGGCAGACCAGCAGTTCGAGCAGTTTGGGATCCATGGCGGTAGTGGCTTCGGGGTCAGTCGGAGGGCGATGATAGCGAGCGGCGTGCGGCAGCCCGCAACCGCTCGTCCAGCAGGGAGAAAAAAGCGCTGTCGATTTCCAGGTGCAGCGGCACGGCCAGCGCCTGGGGGTGGAGTCGCCACAGCTTGGTGGCGTCCTTTTCGGTGCAAACCAGCGTCATGCCTGTGTTTTGATTGTCTTTCCAGCTATCAAAATCATAGTGATCAGGCAAGGCGGTGGTCCGCTGCAGCGTGAGTCCTCTTGCCCGCAGCATGGCAAAGAATTCCTGTGGCCTGGCGATGGCGGCCACGGCGTGCAAGGGCTGGCCGCGCCACTGCGCCAGGGGCACGGTGCTGCCGTCCGCACGCATGGCGTCGGGCCCGAGCGAGCGTCTCAGGGAGAACGCCGGCGATGCGCCGGCCGGAGCCCGTCCGGCATGGAGCACGCAGTCGACCTGGCGTGGCCAGGGTTCGCGCAGCGGTCCGGCCGGCAGGAGGAATCCGTTGCCCACGCCGTCGTCGTTGAATACGCAGATTTCAATGTCGCGGGCCAGCGCCAGATGCTGCAGGCCGTCGTCGCAAACGATCACATCGGTGCGGGGATGCTGTGCCAGCAGTGCGCGCGCCGCCTGCGCCCGGTGCCGCGCCACGAACACGGGAACGCCCGTGCGCTTCGCGATCAGCAAAGGCTCGTCGCCCACTTCGGTCGCGCGGCTGTCCGTGCACACTTCGCGGCAGTCGTCGGTGGACCGCCCGTAGCCGCGCGACACCACGCCAGGCTGCCATCCGCGCGCCACCAGATGTCGCACGATGGCCTGCGTGACCGGGGTCTTGCCCGCCCCTCCGGCGATCACGTTGCCCACGACGATCACCGGCACCGCCACGCGCTCGGCGCGCAGGAGGCCCAGCCGATAAAGCGCTCGCCGAATGGCTACCGCGATCCGATACAGACAGGACAACGGCCACAGCGCCCAAGCCAGCGGCCCACGCCGTTTCCAGGCCGCTTGCAGGGTGGGTGCCTGGGTATGGGGGGCGGTGGAAGAGGGTGCAGAGGGCGGCTGCGGCCCGGCGGCAGCCATCGCGGCTACTTGCCGGCGCTGGCCGTGGACTGGGTGGCGAAGGTGATCTGCGACAGGCCCACGCGGCGCGCGGCTTCCATGACGGTGACCACGGCCTGGTGCGGCGAATTGGCGTCGGCACTGATGATGACGACGCTGTCCTTGCCGGCGCTGGCCGACGCGGCCAATGCCTGGGCCACCACGTCCACGCTCTTGCCCTCGACCGCCAGCTTGTTGATGGCATAGCGGCCATCCGCGGCGACGGCCACGATCACTTCCTTGGGATGGTCGCGCTGCTGCTCGGCATCGGCCACGGGCAGGGTCAGTTGCAGTTCGGTGAACTTGCTGTAGGTGGTGGACAGCATCAGGAAGATGAGCACCACGAGCAGCACGTCGATGAACGGAATCAGGTTGATTTCCGGCGCTTCGGTGGGGCGGGAGCGAAAGTTCATGTCCGTTCAGCCGATGGGGTGTGGGCCATGATTCACTTGCGAAGCCGGCTGATGTGCCGCACGAACTGCTCGGAGGCCAATTCGAGGGTCAGCAGATAGGCGTCCACGCGGCTGCGGAAGTACCGCCAGAAGATCAGCGCCGGAATGGCCACGATCAGCCCGAACGCCGTGTTGTACAGCGCAATGGAAATGCCCTGTGCCAACTGGGCCGGGTTGCCGCCGCCGGACTGACCGGCCCCCGCTTGGGAGCCGAAAATCTCGATCATGCCGATCACCGTGCCCAGCAGGCCCAGCAACGGGGCGGCGGACGCGATGGTGGCCAACGCACTGAGGTATTTTTCGAGGCGGTGCGCCACGGCCCGGCCGGAACTCTCCATCGCAGCGCGCACGTCGGCCTCGGTGCTTTGCGGATTGCTGTTGAGCGTGCGCAGGCCGCTGGCCAGCACCTCACCCAACGCGGAGTTCTGCGCCAACTGGTTCACCACATCGGGCGTGGGAACGGAGCGGGACGACACGGTGATCGCTTCATCCAGCAGCTTGGGAGGTGCGACCCGGGCGGTTTTAAGGGCGATGAAGCGCTCCACGACGAGTGCCAGCGCCAGGACGGAGCAGGCTATCAAAGGCCAGATCGGCCAGCCTGCGGCTTGTATGATCGACAGCAATTCTCTCTCCGCGCAGATGGAAGCAATCCGCGATTATGGCCCAGTTGACGTGGTGGTCCGTGGCGGAAAACGGCCGGGCTGCCCGGCGCGTTCTGCACCTTCGCATCCCCTGTCGTCACCCACATTTTCTGTGGATAACTTTGTGGGCAACCGGGCTGCGATGGCCCGCCAAGCGGCTCCAGCCCGTGAATTTGACAGATTGATGAAAAATAACGCACCAAAAAAAACGTTTGAAATCAAGGGGTTGCACGTATCTGCTAGCGATGTGCAGGGATGGGCGCCTGTGTACGGGGCCAATCAGCCATCCTCGCGCGCTGTGGACTAGTGCCTCCTGGCAACGGCCTGCAATCCCTTGCTCCATCGGTGTCTGAGGCCATGAACCTCGCAACGGCGCCACGTATCTGGCAGGTTGGGGCGCTATGCCGCGCCATTGCTGACACCCTGGAGGCCCGGTTCAATCCCGTGGCCGTGCAGGGCGAGATCACGGGCTTTTCGCGCGCGTCCAGCGGGCATTGCTATTTCACGATCAAGGACGGCCAGGGCCAGATCCGCTGCGCCATGTTCCGCCGTGCCGCCCTGTTGCTCGACTTCGCTCCGCGGGACGGGGAACTGGTCGAGTTGCGCGGCCGCCTGGGGGTGTACGAGGCGCGCGGCGATCTGCAGCTCATCGTCGAAAGCATGCAGCGGGCCGGCAGGGTGCGTTGTTCGAGCAGTTCCTGCGGCTGAAGTCGCAACTGGAGGCCGAAGGGCTTTTCGACAGCGCGCGAAAGCGGCCTTTGCCTTTGATGCCGCGTGGCATCGGCGTGGTCACTTCCCCGGGCGCGGCGGCCCTGCACGACGTGGTGACCGCCCTGCGCCGGCGCGTGCCGCACATTCCGGTCACGCTGGTGCCCGCGCTGGTGCAGGGCGCCAATGCGCCGGCGTCGATGCGGGCCGCGCTGTCCAAGCTCTACGCACTGGTGGACGCGGGCAACGGGGCGCAGGGCACGGCGTCCCGCCAGCCCCCGTGCACCATCGATGTCATCCTTCTGGTGCGGGGCGGCGGGTCCATGGAGGACCTGTGGGCATTCAATGACGAGCAGTTGGCTCGCACCATCGTCCAGAGTCCGGTGCCGTTGGTTTGCGGTGTCGGGCACGAAACCGACTTCACGATTGCCGATTTTTGCGCCGATCTGCGCGCACCGACGCCGACCGCCGCCGCTGAACTCATCTCCCAGCCACGGGCCGTCTGGCTGGGCGCCATCGATCTGTTGGCCGATCGCTTGTCGGACGGTGTTCAGGCGCAGTTCGATGTGCGCCATCAACGCCTGGACCTGGTGGCCCAGCGCCTGGGCCGGCCTTCCGACCTGGTGGCGCGCCAGCAGACGCGTCTGGCACGGCTGGCGGAGCGCATGCGCCACAGTGTGCTACTGAAAATGCAGCACCTGACTCAGCAGCAGCAAGCGCTGGAGGCACAGTTGCCGCAAATCCTCCAGCGGCGAATGGGCCGCCAGTCCGAGCGGCTGGACCGTGCGGCGCTGCGCCTGCAGTTGCTGGATCCGCATCTCGTCCTGCAGCGGGGCTATGCACTGCTCACCGATGCGCAAGGCCAGCCGGTGACGAAGGTGGCTCAGGTGCGGCCAGGCGACGCCGTCCGGGCGGCGGTGACCGATGGTGAGATCGATCTGCAGGTGTCACCGCGACGGTTGCTGTGAATGGAGCGGTTGGGGCGCTTTTTCTGCCATTGGCCCTCGCCTACAGCAGGCGCTGCTATTACTTTCTACAATGCCCGTTCGGACCGCGCCAGCCCCTGGAGGGCAGCGGTCCCATTCCAAGAATTTCAACCCACGAAGGACTGCACCATGGAACATACCCTGCCACCGTTGCCCTATGCGATCGACGCACTGGCGCCTCACTACAGCCAGGAAACCCTGGAATACCATCACGGCAAGCACCACAACGCCTACGTGGTGAACCTGAACAATCTGCAAAAGGGCACGGAATTCGAGAGCATGACGCTTGAGGAAATCGTGAAGAAGTCCAGTGGCGGCATCTACAACAACGCAGCCCAGATCTGGAATCACACCTTCTTCTGGAATTGCATGGCTCCCAGCGGCGGCGGCGAGCCGTCCGGCGCCCTGGCCAATGCCATCAACGCCAAGTGGGGCAGCTATGCCGCCTTCAAGGAAGCTTTCGTGAAGAGTGCCGTGGGCAACTTCGGCTCTGGCTGGACGTGGCTCGTGAAGAAGGCCGACGGCAGCGTCGATATCGTGAACACCGGCGCGGCCGGCACCCCGTTGACCACGGCCGACAAGGCCCTGCTGACGGTCGACGTGTGGGAGCACGCGTACTACATCGATTACCGCAACCTGCGCCCCAAGTTCGTCGAAACCTTCTTCGACAAACTGGTGAACTGGAAATTTGCCGAAAGCAACTTCGCCTGAGCGTTCCGCGCCCAATAAAAAAACGGCCCTTTTGGGCCGTTTTTGTTTTGGCATGTCCCCTGTCCGTAAGGGCAGGCTTGCGGGCGTGCTCCACCGGTCAGCGGCGGGCAAAGGGCGTGCCGGACAGCTTGAAGCCCGCCTTGATTCCCTTTTTCGAGAACCAGCCCTGGTTCATTTCCAGCACGTAACGCACCGGCTTCTCCGAGCAGTGCGAGTCCTCGGTCTGCGGCTTCATGTCCGCCAGATTGACGATGGTGCCGTCGTCCGCGACGAAAGCGGCGGTCAAGGGCAGGATCGTGTTTTTCATCCAGAAGCACTGGACGGCAGGCGCTTCGAACACGAACAGCATGCCTTCCTGCTGGGGCATCTCCTTGCGATGCATGAGGCCGATCTGCCGCTCTTGCGGAGACACCGCGACCTGCGCGTCGATGCGGTGCATGCCGGCACCCAGTTCAACGCGCTGCAGGTTCATCTGGGGTGATTCCTGGGCGCCTGCCGCCATACAGACGGAGAGGACGAGCGCAGCCAAAAGCGGGGCAAGGGCTTTTTCAGAGCCGTCCGCCGCGCGCACGAGAAAGGATTTCATCATCCGGCTTTCCATAAATGCAATGGGAATCGAAAGGGTAGCAGCCAAAGGCAAAAAAGCCCGCGGAGGCGGGCTTTTTTGGAGGGCGTCGGCGCGGGCTGAAGGCCTTGCCGACGATGGTGCTTACTCTTTAGGCAGCCGTCTTGGCGTGCTTCTTGGTGGCCTTCTTGTGGGCGACCTTGTGGGCTGCAGGCTTCTTGGCCTTGGCCTTGGCGTGCGCCTTGGGGGCGGGGGCGGCTGGCTCGGCGCTGGGGGCGGAAGTCACGGCGGGGGTTGCCGGTGCGGCTGGCGTTGCGCCTTGTGCAAAAGCACCAGCGGCGAACAGACCAGCAACCAGGACAGCGAGGAGTTTTTTCATATATGCCAATTCCTTGAAGAGGTTCGGATGGGAGCCGCGCGAAGTGCCGCGAAGCACCTCCACAACGGCGCCGTCACGGGGGCCGTTGACAGGAAATATGTGATTTTTTTAAGGCTTAGAATTGCTGGCTGTACCGCGTTTGCCTAACCAGCTGAAGCCCCTTCATCGTTTCACCGGAGAGACCCGTTCAATGAGCAGCTACCAGCACATCAAGGTGCCAGCCGAAGGCCAGAAAATCACCGTCAATGCCGACATGTCATTGAACGTGCCGGATCAGCCCATCATTCCGTACATCGAGGGCGACGGCACTGGTTTCGATATCACGCCCGTGATGCTCAAGGTCGTGGACGCTGCCGTGGCAAAGGCCTATGGTGGCAAGAAGAAGATCCACTGGATGGAAGTGTTCGCTGGCGAAAAGTCAACCAAGGTCTACGGCCCCGACGTGTGGCTGCCGGAAGAGACGCTGCATGCCGTGCGCGACTACGTGGTGTCCATCAAGGGCCCGTTGACCACGCCCGTGGGCGGTGGCATCCGTTCGCTGAACGTCGCGCTGCGCCAGGAGTTGGACCTGTATGTCTGTCTGCGCCCCATCCAGTACTTCAAGGGCGTGCCCTCGCCGGTCAAGGAGCCCGAAAAGACCAACATGGTGATTTTCCGCGAGAACTCGGAAGACATCTACGCCGGGATCGAGTTTGAAGCCGAGTCCGAAAAGGCCAAAAAGCTCATCAAGATCCTGCAGGAAGAGTTCGGCGTCAAGAAAATCCGTTTTCCCGACACTTCCGGCATTGGTGTCAAACCCGTGTCCCGCCAAGGCACCGAGCGACTGGTGCGCAAGGCGATCCAGTATGCCATCGACAATGACAAGCCCAGCGTGACCATCGTGCACAAGGGCAACATCATGAAGTTCACCGAAGGTGGCTTCCGTGACTGGGCCTACGCGCTGGCGGCAAAGGAATTCGGTGCCGAGCTGATCGACGGCGGCCCCTGGATGAAGTTCAAGAACCCCAAGACGGGCAAGGACATCACCATCAAGGACAGCATTGCGGACGCCTTCCTGCAGCAGATCCTGTTGCGCCCCGCCGAGTACAGCGTGGTGGCCACGCTCAACCTGAACGGCGATTACATCTCTGACGCGCTGGCGGCCCAGGTGGGCGGCATTGGCATCGCTCCTGGCGCCAATCTGTCCGATACGGTGGCGATGTTCGAAGCCACGCACGGCACCGCGCCGAAGTATGCTGGCAAGGACTATGTGAATCCCGGCTCTGAAATCCTGTCGGCCGAAATGATGCTGCGTCACATGGGCTGGACGGAAGCTGCCGACCTGATCATCCGGTCCATCGAGAAGTCGATCGCCAGCAAGAAGGTCACCTATGACTTCGCCCGTCTCATGGAAGGCGCGACGCAAGTGAGCTGTTCTGGCTTTGGCCAGGTCATGATCGACAACATGTAATCACTTGAGCGGGTGCCGAGAGGCATCGGCTTACTGGTGCGGAAACCCTCGAAGTCCTGTCCGGATTTGGAGGGTTTTCTTTTGGCCAGGGCGCGTTTCTGGCAGATGAATGGTTGGTCGGTGGCTGGTCAGCGTTTTGCCAGCCGCTGGCCTTGGTTCGGCAGGGATTCCAGCGCCCGCTCGGCATTGACCATCCATGGCCTGCCCACACTTTTTTCGCTCTCCAGCAGGAGGTTCTTAATGGTCGTGAGGTCGAGTTGCGGGGCGCTGGATTGGAGCAATGCAATCATCCCGCTCACGTGGGCCGCAGCCATCGAAGAGCCTGTGGCGAAGTCGTAGCGCCCCTGGGGCTGCAGCGTGAGCACGTCTTTTCCGGGCGCAGCCAGAACACCCTTGGCCGCCAGATTGGCGTTGTCGGCCATTCCCACGACGATCACGCCGGGCACGCCGGCAGGAAAACCCGTGCGCTCTCCGTTGGACGGAAGCGCGGCGACCACCGCACGGCCCTGTTTGACCAGTTGGCCCAGCAGCGTGCCGAGCAACGGATCCTCAGGGCCTCCCAGGCTCATGTTGATGGTGCGCGCATCGGACGACATCACGGCCACGAGCGCCTTGGCGAGAGTGAACGAATTGCAGCGTGCGCCGGCTGCTGGCTGATGTGCCGGATACCAGCAGGCTTTGTAGAGGCTCACCTTTGCCTCGGGTGCGACACCGACGATTCCCTGCAGGTTGTTGCCCGCCGCGGCGATGATGCCCGCGACCTGGGTACCGTGCTGATCTTGCTGAAAGCCCGCGGCATTTTCATCGACGAGGTTGTAGGCGGCATCGATCTGCCCGCGCAACTCCGGATGCTCCGTCTGCGCGCCCGTGTCGATCACGGCAATGTGCGCTCCTTTGCCGGTGCTGAGCTTGTGCGCCCGTGCCACCTGCATGTCCACAAAGCCCTGTTGCAAGGGCATGTAGGGGTCGTTGTAGGCCACGGCCGAAGTCTCCGGCTCGGGGCTTGCGTTGACCGAAAAGTCCTGCAGGGGCTGCGCCAGTTGCACGCGGGCATCGCGCGAAAGCGCGTGCAGCAGCGCGTCGCGGGACGCGGTGGCGCTGATCTCGAACACCACGCAGTGCGCATTCATCGGCGGGATTGGCCAGGCAGTCACTTCCCGCAGGCCGTAGTCCACGGCGATGGCCTGGACTGTCCTTGCCGCGCGGTTGCCCATGGTGTAGCGCGGCGGGGCGCCGTAGCTGGAAAGGCTGGTGCCCGCGCGGCCCGGTACATGTTCCAGCGGATTGGGAACCGCCACGATGATGTAGCGGGTGCTGTCGGCACGCATGCCCGCCTCACCGGAGGGCTGCAGCGTCCTAGCGTCGGGAGGAGGTTCCGCCGGCACGCTGCTGCAACCGGACAGTGTGCATGCCAGCAGCAAGGCCGCAGTCAGAAGACGGGTGGTCATGGCGGGCCTCCGATGGGTTCGACCATCTGCATTCCCGGGGTGCTGCGCAGCCGCTCCAGGGCCTGGGTATTTGATTGGCGCATGTCTTTCGCAGACACCGCATAAGCCCCCATCGCGTTGGGGCCACTGACCACCTGCAGGTTCAGCGAATCCAGCAACGCCTTCCAGTCTGCCAGCGTGATGCGTCCATCGGGCACGACGCGGATGGCGTTTGGCTGGCCAACGGCCGCGGTGCCCGGGGCTGGGGGGCTGCTCAATGTCTGGAACGCCGATGGTTCCTGTTCGGACAAGCGATGTCCCATGAAGGCCAAGGCAACGGCTTGCAAGACGGCGAAGGTGGCCAGTGCATAGGTGAGCCGGCCACCGTGCCGGCGTGCACCTGCCATGGGTTTAGGCAGCGGTTGATCGCAAAGGGCGTCCATTTCGATGCGCTCCAGCAGTTTGGCCAGGCCCGCCTGTTCATCGGGCATGCGCGTGGGGGCCAATGCCATGGCGGCCTGCACCTGCTGCTGCGTCTGGAGTTCGTCCCGGCAGTCGGCGCACTGTGCCAGGTGCTTTTCCACTTCCGCACGCTGCTCATCGCTGGCACGGCCATTGACGATCCAGGGCAGGGCTTCCTGGGTCAGTAGATGGGAGCGGTCCTGGCTTGGGGAATCAGGAAAACGGGAGGGCATGGTGCAATCCTATTGAGCGGTGCTGCGGGTGGCCAAGGCCGGCAGCAAGTTGCGCAGCTTCACTCGCGCGTGGAACATGCGCGCTTTGACGGTTCCGACGGGTGACTGGGTGATGACGGCGATTTCTTCCAGCGAATGCCCGCCGGCATAGGCCAGTTCCAGTACCAGCCGCTGGTCCACCGAGAGCCGCTCCATGCCCTTGTCCAGCCAGTTGCGCAGTTCCCTCGCTTCGCCGGGGTCAGTGGCCAGATTGGGCTGGACTTCCAGATCGTCGTCCGCAATGGAGAGCATGTCCGTTCCCCCGTCCTGCCGCAGGGCCTTGAGCCCGCAGCGATAGGCGATGCCCATGATCCAAGTGGAGACTTTCGACTCTTCACGGAAACTGCCCGCTTTTTGCCAGACGATCCAGAAGCAATCGTTGATGACCTCTTCGATCAGGTCGGACCGGCGGGTCAGGCGGGTCAGAAACTGGCAGAGCCGGCGGTGGTACGCCCGGTACAGTGCTGCCAGGGCCGCGCGATCGCCGGACGCGATGCCATGCAGCAGTTCGAGATCGGCTGAATCGTCGGGAAAGGAGAGGGCAGCCATGGCGTAGAAGCGGGCGGATGAGCGTCGTGGAAGGTGGAATCTTGCGACGTGTGTGCCTGCAATGCACCAAAAGGTTGCGGATGCTTCAAAAAGAACGGGCCCACATGAACGACCAGTGGCCTGCAGTGTTGCCGGGGGACAACGGGCGGGCCCGACTGTCGGTTGCCAAATAGCTGAGTGAGGCGCGCCAGGGGCCTTGGCGCCAGGCGGCGCCAACGCTGCCATACGCATAACGGTCTTGCGGGCGGACCTCGGCCAGGCCGATGGTGCCCGTCAAGGAAAATTGCTCGTCGATCGGTAGCCGACCGCCCAGATCCACGGCCCACCGCATGGGCCGGGCGGCATCCCGGGTGTGGGGATATCGAAATACCGACGCACCTGCCGTGATCAGATCGCGATAGCTGAAGCTCAGGGCCGTTTCCAGCCGGTCCAGCAACTGGGCGGTGGGGTTGTCCGGATAGGCGTAGTACTGGGTGACGGCTTGGTACTGCCAGTCATTGGACAGCACACCGTCGTAGGCGAGGCGGACGATCGCCCGGCCATAGCGGCGGCCGTTGGTCTGCATTCCCAGCACGGCGCCGGCCGACCATCCCGTCGCATCGTAGAGCGTGAGCAGCCCCTGGACGATGGGGCGCTTGATGGGCGTCTGGAAACCCCGTTCGGTGAGGTCGCTGCTGACGGCGATTTCACCGGTGACATCACGGGTCTGCGCGCCGCAGCCGGCTGTTGCTCCCAAAAAGATCCAGGGCAGCAGGCTTCGGGCGGTGTTGTCAGGCCATGCGTGTGAAAAAGGCATGACAGCAGTTTAGGCCAGCCTTGCGGGTCAGCGAACGAGGCAAGGGCGCTTGGGATCGAACTTCCAGCCGGCGTGAAGGTACTGCATCGCGATGCTGTCGTCGCGTGCGCCCAGCCCATGCTGGAGATAGAGCTGGTGCGCGCGCTCCACGGCCGCCATGTCGAGCTGAACGCCCAGGCCCGGGGTGGTCGGCACGGTCACATGCCCGTCCACGATCTGCAGCGGCGATTGTGTCAGGCCCTGGCCATCCTGCCAGATCCAGTGGGTGTCGATGGCCGTGACCTTGCCCGGGGCCGCAGCCGCCACATGCGTGAACATGGCCAGCGACACGTCGAAATGGTTGTTGGAGTGCGAACCCCAGGTCAGGCCCCAGTCGCGGCAGGTCTGGGCCACGCGCACCGAGCCGGCCATGGTCCAGAAGTGCGGGTCGGCCAGTGGAATGTCGACCGACTGGAGCGAGAGCGCATGCACCATCTGGCGCCAGTCGGTGGCCACCATGTTGGTGGCCGTGGGCAACCCGGTGGCGCGGCGGAACTCGGCCATGATCTCGCGGCCCGAAAAGCCGTCTTCGGCACCGCAGGGGTCTTCCGCATAGGCGAGCACGCCGTGCAGGTCCCGGCACAGGCGAACGGCGTCCTTGAGCAGCCAGCCGCCGTTGGGGTCGAGGGTGACGCGCGCCTTGGGAAAGCGCTCATGCAGCGCCCGAATGGCCAGGACTTCGTCCTCGCCGCGCAGCACGCCCCCCTTGAGCTTGAAGTCGTTGAAACCATAGCGTGCGTGGGCGGCCTCGGCCTGGCGCACGATGGTCTCGGGCGTGAGGGCCTGCAGATGGCGCACGCGGCTCCAGTCGCTTTCGGGGGCATCCACATCCTGGGCGCGCACGTAGGGCAGATCGGTTTGGCCGGCATCGCCCACGAAGAACAGGTAGCCCAGCATTTCCACGCGGTCGCGCTGCTGGCCTTCTCCGAGCAGTGCGGCCACCGGCACGCCCAGGTGCTGGCCCAGCAAGTCGAGCAAGGCCGACTCCACGGCGGTGACGGCGTGGATGGCGATGCGCAGGTCGAACGTCTGCAGGCCGCGTCCACCGCTGTCGCGCCCTGCGAGGGCGGCCTGCACCTGCTGCAGCAGCGCCAGGTGGTTGCCCACCGGCTGCCCGACGAGCAGGGGCCGGACATCTTCCAGGGCCTGCCGGATCTTTTCGCCGCCCGGCACTTCGCCGACCCCGGTGCGCCCGGCACTGTCGGTGAGGATGAACAGGTTGCGCGTGAAGAACGGGGCGTGCGCGCCGCTCAGGTTGAGCAGCATGCCGTCGCGCCCGGCGACCGGAATGACGCGGACTTCGGTGACGGTAGGGGTGTGCATGGCAATGGGCATGGGTGTGGGCTTCGGAGAGTGGCGGAGCGAAGTGGATTCAAGCCGTCCCGGTGCTGGGCACCGGGGCGCGGACAGCACCCGTGGCGTAGAAGGCGTGCAGGTTGTCCAGCACCATGTCGGCCATGGCGCGGCGGGTTTCATGGGTGGCGCTGGCGGTGTGCGGTGTCAGGACCACGTTGTCCAGCGCCAGCAGCGCGGCTGGTACCGATGGTTCGTTTTCGAACACGTCGAGGCCCGCGCCCGCGATGCGGCGTTCTGCCAGGGCGTCGATCAGGGCGGCCTCATCGACCACGCTGCCCCGTGCCACGTTGATCAGAAAACCTCGGGGGCCAAGGGCCTCCAGCACGGCGCGATCAACCAGATGGCGGGTTTCCGCCCCTCCAGCCACGGTCAGCACCAGGTAGTCGGCCCATCGGGCCAGTTCCAGCAATGAGTCGAAATAGGGCAGGGTGGACTGGGCGCTGGGCCGGCGGTTGTGGTAGCCGACCTCCATGCGAAAGCCCGAGGCCCGTTCGGCCACGGCCTGCCCGATGCGGCCCATGCCGACGAGCCCCAACCGCTTGCCAGACACCCGGGTCTGGGGCGCGAACCGGGCGGTGGTCCAGTCGCCGCGCCGCACGAAGCGGTCGCTGGCGCTGACGCCGCGCGACACATCCAGCAGCAGGGCAAAGGCCAGGTCGGCCACGCAATCGTTCAAGACGCCGGGCGTGTAGCCCACCTGGATGCCCCGCGCGCTGGCCGCTGCGATGTCCAGCGCGTCGAACCCCACGCCGAAGCTGCTGATGACCCGCAATCTCGGCAAAGCATCGATCACCTCCCGTTTCAGGCCAATGGAGGCGGAGGTGACCACGCCCGTGAAGTCGGCGCCGCGTTCGGCAAGGAACGCGGCGGGATCGGGTTGGTCGGACAGGCAAACGATGTCGAACTGCGCAGCCAGGTCGGCTTCGAGCGCCGGCAGGGGCAGGCGGGCGATTTGCAGGAGGCGGGGCCGGGGTGTGGTGCTCATGGGCGGGGATGGTACGGCGGCGCATCCAGGGCCTTGGGGTGCAGGCCGGTGTGAAAGCGGTCGCAGGGAGCAAAAAGAATTCGAAGCCCCACGAGAAAGCCGCACGCGCGGCCTCCTCGTCGGGGGGGAATCAGGGCGCTGCGCGGACGGCCTGGCGGGCCAGCAGCTTCCAATCGGCGCCTTGCTTTTGCCAGACGCCCAGGATCTTGATCTGCACCTTGCCGGGCTTGCCCGAATCGTTGGTATCGGCCGTCAGGGTGTGGCGGACGATGGCCACGTCGCCGACCACCTTGATGGTCTGGTCGCTGATGACGATGGTGACGAAGTCGGACTTGCCGTCGAGCAGGTCGCTGATGAAGCTGGCCTTGGTGTCCACCCGGCCTCCCGAGTGGCCATAGCTCAGGTCGTCGGCCACGAGCTGGTTCAGCGCGGCGGGGGTCGGGTCGATCATGGCGATCCGCAGGCGCTCGGCCGCGGTGGCGACCGACTGCGGCGCATCGGCGGCGCCGGCCGGTGCCGTGGCGCAGCCGCCCAGGGCCAGCAGGGTGACGGCCGTGGCCGCCGCAAGGAACAGTTTCTTGTACATCTCTTGTCTCCGTTGTGGTGTGGTTTTATGGATGCCCCGTGCGGATGGCTTGACCCACCGGCGCCCGTGCACGGCCGGGCGCCGGATCTTCAGCCGCGGCGCCTTATTGCGGGCCGAGCTTGTCGATGAGTGCCTTGAGTTCCTGCATTTCGCCGGGCTTGAGGTCCGTGAGCGGGGCGCGCACGGGGCCGGCGTCGTGGCCGACGATCTTCGCGCCGGCCTTGACGATGCTGACGGCATAGCCGGCCATGCGGTTGCGCAGTTCGAGGTAAGGCATGAAGAACTCGCGCAGCAGGTGGTGCTGCGTCGCCAGATCGTCGTTGGCCACGGCCTTGTAGAAGTCCATCGCCGTCTTGGGGATGAAGTTGAACACGGCCGACGAATACACCGGCGTGCCCAGTGCCTTGTAGGCCGCGGCATACACCTCGGCAGTCGGCAGGCCACCCAGGTAGGCGAAGCGGTCGCCCATCTTCATGTAGATGGAGTTCATCAGTTCGATGTCGCCCACGCCGTCCTTGAAGCCCACCAGGTTGGCGTTGCGCTCGGCCAGGCGTGCCAGCGTTTCGGGGGTGAAGCGGCTCTGGCCGCGGTTGTAGACGATCACGCCGAACTTCACGCTCTTGCACACCTCTTCGACGTGCGCGGCCAGGCCTTCCTGGCCGGCTTCCGTCAGGTAGTGCGGCAGCAGCAGGATGCCGTGGGCGCCGGCCTTCTCGGCCGCCTGGGCGCACTGGATGGCAAAGCGGGTAGGGCCGCCGGCGCCGGCGATGATCGGCACCTTGCCGCGGCAGGTGTCCACGGCGGTCTTGATGATGCCGGGATACTCGTCCGCCGTGAGCGAGAAGAACTCACCCGTGCCGCCTGCCGCGAACAAAGCGCTGGCACCGTAGGGGGCCAGCCATTCCAGGCGCTCCGCGTAGCCCTTGGCGTTGAATTGGCCCTGGGCGTCGAAGTCCGTGAGCGGGAACGACAGGAGGCCGGAGCCCATGATGGTCTTGAGTTCTTGAGGTTGCATGGCGGTACGGGGTAGTGGGTGGAAAAAGGGAAAAGTGAAAAATCAGTCGAGCCGGATCTGCGCCGCCGACACCACACTGGCCCAGCGTGCGCGCTCCTTCTCGAAGAACTTGTCCTGCTCGGCGGAGGCCATGGTCACGACCTCGGCGCCCTGGCCCGCGAGGCGGGAGCGGATTTCCGGCGTGCGGATGACGGAGATGAGGGCCGTGTTCAGGCGCTGCACGATCGGATCGGGCGTGCCGCGCGGCACGAGGATGCCTTGCCAGGTGCCGGACTCGAAGCCGGGGATGCCCTGCTCTGCAATGGTGGGCACATCGGCCAGCAGCGGCATGCGCGTGGCCTTGGACAGCGCCAGCACCTTGAGCTTGCCGCTTTGCACGTGGGGCAGGGTGGCGAGCATGCCGTTCATCAGCACCTGGGTCTGGCCGGCCATGGTGTCCTGGATGGCGGTCACGCCGCCCTTGTAGGGCACATATTGCCAGCGGGCGCCACTGGCGCGCTCCAGCGCCACGCCGGCCAGGTGCGGTGCGCTGCCCGTGGCGGTGACGGCGAAATTCAGGTCGGCCGTCTTGGACAGGGCGATCAGTTCCTTCAGGTTGTTGGCGGGCACGGACGGGTGCACCACCAGCATGTGCGGCGAGTAGGCCAGCATGGTCGCGCCACGCAGGTCCTTGGAGGGGTTGAATGGCAGCTTGGTATAGACCGAGGGGCTGATGGCCAGCGCCCCCACGTCGCACAGCAGCATGGTGTAGCCGTCGGGCTGCGCCTTGGCGACGAAGTCGGCGCCCAGGTTGCCGTTGGCGCCGGGCTTGTTTTCCACGATGACGTTCTGCTTGAGCAGGTCCGACAGCGGCTGGCTGATGGCGCGCGCAATGATGTCCGAACTGCCGCCGGGCGGGTAGGGCACGATGAGTCGCAACGTTTTGGTGGGCCAATTGGCGGTCTGGCCCATGGCCGTGGTGCTGGCCAGGGCGGCGGCACCATAGACCATGGCGTGGCGGCGGTTCAAAGTCATTGCATGTCTCCTTGCTTGGGTTGGGTCATTTTTTGTTGTACGTCATCATACAACTTAAAAATGGCAAGGCACAAGCGCCGGAGGATGCTTTTCCGCGGCTCTTCGGGTTAACGATGACCCGCGCTGCCCGGCCTTTGGGCGAGTGGCTGGGTTTCAGGCTTCGGGTGTGGCGGCGGGGGCTTGCACCGGAGCCGGCGGTGTTTTGGCCGCCTCCTGCGCCAAGCGCAGCGCTCGCGGCTGTTGGTGAGGTGGATGCGCATGGCCGCGCGCGCCGACTCGGGGTCCTTGCGGGCGATGGCCGAATAGATCTCTTCGTGCTCGCGGTTCACCCGGCTCAGGTATTCGTGGCCCCGCACTGCGTTGCGGATGCCCGAGATGCGGGTGCGCGGAATCAGCGTGGTGCCCAGGTGGTTCATGATGTCGGCGAAGTACGGGTTGCCCGTCGCCTCGGCGATCTGCAGGTGAAAGCGGAAGTCGTGCCCCACCGTGTCGCCGCCCATGGCCATGTTGCGCTCGAAGTCGTCCAGTGCCTGGCGCATGGCCTGCAGGTGGGTCTCGCTGCGGCGCATGGCCGCAAGGCCGGCCGACTCGGTTTCCAGGCTGATGCGCAGCTCCAGCACGGCCAGAACGTCCACCGACGCCGTGAGTTCGGACGGGTCCAGGCGGAACACGCCGCCGGCGCGCGGGGGCAGAACGAAGGTGCCGATGCCGTGTCGCGTTTCCACGAGGCCGGCGGCCTGGAGCTTGGACAGGGCCTCGCGCACCACAGTGCGGCTCACGTCGTGGGCGCGCATGATTTCCGATTCGGTGGGCAGCTTGTCGCCCGGCGTCAGCAGCCGGTCGCGGATCTTTCCAGAGAAGTCTTCCACCACGGCATTGGCCAGTCCGCGGGCGCGCCGGACCGGAGCCGGGGACAGGTTCGGGGCCGTTGATTCGGTGGGGGCGGGGTATGCGGGTAATCCCTTTATCGGTGCGGCCATGGCGGTGATGATAATCGCTGAACGTTGTATGACAACATATGACAAATACTAGCCAGAGGAGCTTCATGAGCCAGCCGTCCCGTTTACCCCGTCTTCTTTTGACCGGCGCCGCAGGCGGCCTGGGCCAGGTGTTGCGCGAAAGATTGCGCCCGTATGCCGAGGTGCTGCGGCTGTCCGACATCTCCCCCGTGGCCCCTTCGCGTGGCCCCGATGAAGAGGTGGTGCCCTGCGATCTGGCCGACAAGGCTGCGGTGGACGCGCTGGTGGCCGGCTGCGACGCCATCGTGCACCTGGGCGGGGTATCGGTCGAGCGGCCCTTCGAGCAGATCCTGGAAGCCAACATCAAGGGCGTGTTCCACATCTACGAAGGCGCGCGTCGCCACGGCGTGCGCCGCGTGGTATTCGCCAGCTCCAACCATGTGACGGGCTTTTACCGCCAGGACGAGCGCATCGACGCCAACGCGCGCCGCCGGCCCGATGGCTATTACGGCCTGTCCAAGTCGTTCGGCGAAGACATGGCGAGCTTCTATTTCGACCGCTACGGCATCGAGACGGTGAGCCTGCGCATCGGCTCCTCGTTCCCTGCGCCGCGCGACCGCCGCATGATGAGTTCCTGGCTGAGCTACGACGACCTCACCCAGCTCGTCGAAAAGGCCCTGTTCACCCCGGACGTGGGCCACACCGTGGTGTATGGCGCCTCCGCCAACCGCGATCTGTGGTGGGACAACCATGCGGCAGCGCACCTGGGCTTCGCGCCCAAGGACAGCTCCGAACCCTTTCGTGCCCAGGTCGAGGCCCAGCCCGCACCCGCGCCGACCGACCCGGCCGCCATCTACCAGGGCGGGGCCTTCACGGCCCAGGGCCCGTTCGAAGGATGACCGCCGTGAACGCCAGCGCGGAACTGGTGCTGGATGCGCGCTGCGCGACGGGCGAGAGCCCGGTGTGGCGCGCTGCCGGGCAGGCGCTGTACTGGGCCGACATTCCCCAGGGCGTGCTGCACCGCTGGTCCGCGCAGACCGGCGAGCAGGCGCAGTGGAAGGCCCCCGAGATGGTCGCCTGCATCGCTCCCTGGGCCGGGCAGCCCGGCCGATGGCTTGCCGGTTTGGAAAGCGGCTGGTTCCAGCTCGACCTGCCGCAGGGCGGTGCCGCATCCGGACCGCTGCAGGCGCAGCGCCTGGCCACGGCCGAACACGCCCGGGCGGGCATGCGCTTCAACGACGGCCGCTGTGACCGCCAGGGACGTTTCATCGCCGGCACCATGCTGCAGGACATGGGCGCCGCCGCCCGCGTGGGCAAGGTGTACCGGTTCGGTGCGCAGGAGCTGACGGCCGGCGCAGGCACCGACCTGGCGCTGGGCGATTTGATCGTGCCCAACGGCATCGCTTTCAGCCCCGACGGGCGCACGATGTACCTGTCCGATTCGCACCCCCAGGTGCAGGCGATCTGGGCCTTCGATTACGACACCGAGACCGGCACGCCGAGCCGCCGTCGCCTGTTCGCCGACATGAATCCGCTGCCGGGGCGCCCCGATGGCGCGGCGATCGATGTGGATGGCGGCTACTGGATCTGCGGCAACGACGCGGGCCTGGTGCACCGCTTCACCCCCGACGGCCGGCTCGACCGGTCCCTGGCCGTGCCGGTGAAAAAGCCTGCCATGTGCGCCTTCGGCGGCCCGCAGCTCGACACGCTGTACGTCACCTCCATCCGCCCCGCAGGCGTGGACCTGTCGGACCAGCCGTTGGCCGGCGGTGTCTTCGCATTGCGCCCGGGTACGCAGGGCGTGCCGGAGCCAGAATTCACCGCCCCTGTCTGAACGGGGCCTGGGTCCCTCTACCGATTTCTCCCCCAAAACGTATTTCCAACAGCAAAAGAGACGAGGCAGACAAATGAAATTCCTGAAGACCACCCTGGCCACCCTGGCCGCGCTCACACTGGGCTTCGGCGCCGCGCAGGCGACCGAGCTGCGCTCCGCGGACATCCACCCCGACGACTACCCGACCGTGACGGCGGTCAAGTTCATGGGCGAGCGCCTGAAAGCCCTGTCGGGCGGCAAGCACACCATCAAGGTGTTCAACAACGGCGCCCTGGGCAGCGAGAAGGACACCATCGAGCAGGCCAAGATCGGCGCGCTGCAGCTGGTGCGCATCAACATCGGCGCGATGAACAACATCTGCCCCGAGACCGTGGTGCCCACGATGCCGTTCCTGTTCCGCTCGGTCGAGCATCTGCACAAGGTGCTGGACGGCCCGATCGGCGAGGAAATCCTCAAGGCCTGCGAAAAGCAGGGCTTCGTGGGCCTGGCCTACTACGACAGCGGCGCCCGCTCGATGTTCACCGCCAAGAAGCCCGTGCGCAGCTTCGCCGACATGAAGGGCCTGAAAGTGCGCGTGCAGCAGTCCGACCTGTGGGTGTCGATGCTGGAGGCCATGGGCGCCAACGCCACCCCCATGCCCATGGGCGAGGTGTACACCGGCCTCAAGACCGGCCTGATCGACGCGGCCGAGAACAACTACCCCACGTACGAGAGCTCGCGTTCGTTCGAAGTGGCCAAGTACTACACCAAGACCGAGCACTCCATGGCCCCCGAGATGCTGCTGTTCTCCAAGCGCGCCTGGGACCGCCTGTCGCCCGAAGAGCAGGGCTGGATCCGCCAGGCCGCCAAGGAGTCGGTGCCCTACATGCGCAAGCAATGGGCCGAGCGCGAGATCAAGTCGCTGGCGACGGTGAAGGCCGGCGGTGCCGAGATCATCGAAATCGACAAGGCCCCGTTCCAGGCCGCGATGAAGCCCGTGTACGACAAGTTCATCCCGGACGCCAAGCTCAAGGACCTGGTCAAGCGCGTTCAGGAAACCCAGTAAGTCCCTTTCTGCCCACTTCCTGAAGTGGGCTTTTTTTGCTCTTAAATCAATAGCATGGTGCCCTAGTGGATATTGCGCCAGGGGCCTTTTTTACTCATAACAACATGTATACCCAAATTTGCCGCACGCTCGCCCGCGTCTGCATGTGGCTGGGCATCCTCGGCCTGGTCGCAGTGATCTGCGCCGTGAGCTGGCAGGTGTTCGGACGCTATGTGCTCAACAACACGCCCACCTGGGCGGAAAGCCTGGCCCTGCTGCTGGTGATCTACGTCACCATGTTCGGCGTGGCGGTGGGCGTGCGCGATGCCGGCCACATCGGGCTCGAATCGTTCCTGGTGCTGGCGCCCGACTGGCTGCGCCTGAAGATGGAATACCTCATCCATGCGCTGGTGCTCGTGTTCGGCGCCGTGATGGCCTACAGCTGCGCGTCGCTCGCGCAGTCGGTGTGGGACTACCGGCTACCCACGCTGTGGATCTCCGAAGGTTGGAAATACGTGCCGGCCGCGATCGCGGGCGTCCTGATCGTGATGTTCTCGATCGAACACATCATCGCGCTGGCCCAGGGCCGCGAAGTCGAACCTGCCTGGGGCTGAGAAAAACCATGACCGTGCCACTTTTGATCCTGAGCGTGTCGTTCACGCTGTTTCTGCTGCTGGGCGTGCCCGTGGCGTTTTCCATCGGCCTGTCGGCCCTGGCCACCCTGCTGTACGAAGGCCTGCCCCTGGAGGTCGGCTTCCAGCAGATGACCTCGGGCATGGGCATCTTCTCGTTCCTGGCGATTCCATTCTTCATCTTCGCGGGCGAGCTGATGCTGTACGGCGGCATCGCCGACCGCATCGTCAACTTCGCGCGCAACCTGGTGGGCCACGTGCGCGGCGGGCTGGGCATGTCCAACGTGGTGGCTTGCACGCTGTTCGGCGGCGTCTCGGGCTCGCCGGTGGCGGACGTGTCGGCCATGGGCGCCGTGATGATCCCGATGATGAAGAAGGAGGGCTACCACGCCGACTACGCCGTCAACGTGACGACGCACGCGGCGCTGGTGGGGGCGCTCATGCCCACCAGCCACAACCTCATCATCTATTCGCTGGCGGCCGGCGGCAAGGTGTCCATCGCGGCGCTGATCCTCGCGGCGCTGATTCCCGCGCTGGTGCTCACCATCAGCAACCTGGCCGCGGCCTACCTCGTGGCCGTCAAGCGCGGCTACCCCGCGGGCACGTTCCCGGGCTGGCAGATCGTCGGGCGTTCGTTCGCCGCCGCGCTGCCGGGGCTGTTCATCGTCGTGCTGATCCTGGGGGGCATTCTTTCGGGCATCTTCACCGCCACCGAATCGGCGGCCGTGGCCGTGCTGTATGCGCTGGGCCTGACCGTGTTCCTGTACCGCACGCTGAAGTGGGAGCACTTCATCAAGGCGGCCTCGAAGGCGGTGCGTACCACGGGCGTGATCCTGCTGCTGATCGGCATCTCCAGCACCTTCGGCTACCTCATCAGCCTGTACGGCGTGGCCGAACTCACGGGCCAGATGCTGTCGCAGGTGACCAGCACGCCGTGGGTGATCTTCCTGCTGATCAACATCATCCTGTTCGTGCTGGGCACGTTCCTGGACATGGCGGCCACCATCTTGCTGTGCACGCCGATCTTCCTGCCCATCGCCCAGCACTACGGCATGAGCTCGGTGCAGTTCGGCATCGTCATGCTGATCAACTGCGCGCTGGGCCTGAACACGCCGCCCGTGGGCACCACCCAGTTCGTGGGCTGCGCAATCGGCGGCGTGTCGGTGGGCACGGTGATGCGCACGATCTGGCCTTTCTACGGCGCGCTGATCTTCGCGCTGGCCCTCGTGACCTTCGTGCCGGCCTTCTCGACCTGGCTGCCCAGCATGTTCATGGTGGTCAAGTGACCCCGGAAAGAGAGCGATCCATGGCGATTTCTTCTTCCTTCCTGCGCGCGGTGGCGCTGGCCCCCGTGGCCGCCGCCGCGCTGATGGCGGCCAGCGGCGCGGCCTCGGCCGCCACCTGGGTCTATGTGTCGAACGCCGACAGCCAGGACGTGTCGGTGTACGAACTGGATCGCGCCGCCGGCAAACTCCAGCCGGTGGAGACCGTGACCGTGGGCGGCCAGGCCATGCCCATGGCGGTCTCACCCAACAAGCGCCAGCTGTACGTGGCGCTGCGCTCGCAGCCTTTTCGCGTGGTGACGCTGGCCATCGATCCGGCCAGCGGCCGCCTGAAGAAGCAGGGCGAGGCCGCCCTGGCGGACAGCATGGCCAACATCGACACCGATGCCACCGGCCGCTGGCTGTTCGCCGCGTCCTACCCGGGCCACAAGATCACCGTCAACAGCATCGACAAGGACGGGCTGGTGGGCGCGGTGCAGCAGCTCATTCCCACGGCGCCCAACGCGCACGCCATCCATGCCGACGCGGCCAACCGCTACGTGTTCGCCACCAGCCTGGGTGGTGACCATCTGTCGAGCTGGCGCTTCGACGCCACCACCGGAAAGCTGACCGCCAACGAGCCGGCGCTGACCGCGGTGGCCCCGGAAAAGGCCGGCCCGCGCCACTTCGTCTGGGACAAGGCGCAGCGGTACATGTACGTGGTGGACGAGCTGGACGCGGCCCTGCACGTGATGGCGTACGACGCCGAGCGCGGCACGCTGCGCGAGGTGCAGCGCACCACCACCTTGCCGCCGGGCTTCGCCGGCAAGCCCTGGGCGGCCGACCTGCACCTGTCGCCCGATGGGCGCACGCTGTATGCGTCCGAGCGCACGTCGAGCACGCTGTCTACCTTCCGCGTCGATGCGGCCACCGGGCAGCTCGAGCCGCTCGGCCAGGTGCCGACCGAGAAGTCGCCGCGCGGCTTTGCCGTCGATGCCTCGGGGCGCTTCCTGATCGCGGCGGGGCAGGACTCGCACAGCGTGTCGCTGCACCCCATCGATCCAGCCACCGGCGTGCCGGGCACGCCCACGCGCGTGGCGGCGGGCAAGAACCCCAACTGGGTCGAGATCGTCGACCTGCCGTGAAGCATCGACGCCTTGGTGCGTGGGTACGCATGCGCCTGCCCGCCCGCGCGGCTTTGGGGTCTGGGGCCCGCCGCGCTTCCTGAAAACACGACCGGAGACAAAACCCATGCAAAGAGCGACACAAGGCGCCACCCCCCAGACCCCGCCATCGCGCCGCCGTTTCATGGCCGGCGCGCTGGCCGCCACGGCCACGGGCCTCGCGCAGGCCCAGGCGTTCGACTTCAAGCCGCAGCAGCGCTACCCCGATCCCTCGGTGCAGATCCTGGATCCGTCATTCGCCAAGTACCGCCTGTTCAGCAGCAGCGTGGAGCAGATCGCCACCGGCTTTCGCTGGGTCGAAGGCCCGGTGTGGTTCGGCGATGGGCGCTACCTGCTGTTTTCCGACATTCCCAACAACCGCATCCTGCGCTGGGACGAGGCCACGGGGCAGACCGGCGTGTTCCGCCAGCCCTCCAACTTCTCCAACGGCCTGGGCCGCGACCGCCAGGGCCGGCTGCTGGCGTGCGAGCACCTGACCCGCCGCGTGACCCGCACCGAGTACGACGGCAGCATCACCGTGCTGGCCGACCGCTTCGAGGGCAAGCGCCTGAACTCGCCCAACGACATCGTCTGCCCGAGCGACGGCTCGGTCTGGTTCACCGACCCGCCGTTCGGCATCGGCGGCCACTGGGAGGGCGACAAGGCCGTCTCCGAGCTTCCGCATGCGCTGTACCGCATCGATCCGTCCGGCCGGCTGGATCGCGTGCTGGAGGCGCGCTTTCCCAACGGTCTGGCGTTCACGCCGGACGAAAAGCAGCTCTACCTCGTGGCGCGCACGGCCGACAACCGCCGCCAGATCGTGCGCTACGACGTCACCGCCCGCCAGGGTCTGGCCAACCCGACTGTGCTGATCGAGGGCGGGGCGGGCGCGCTGGACGGATTCAAGGTCGATGAAGACGGCAACCTGTGGTGCGGCTGGGGCAGCACGGGCGCGGCCGACTCGGTCGCCGCGGACCTGGACGGCGTGATGGTGTTCAACCCGTCCGGCAAGGCCATCGGCCATATCCGCCTGCCCGAGCGTTGCCCGAACCTCGTGTTCGGCGGCCCCAAGAAAAACCGCCTCTTCATGGCCAGCAGCCACTCGATCTATTCGCTCTACGTGGAAACGCGCGGAGCGGTCTGATTTTTCAAAACCAGGAGACAACGCACATGCAACGCAGAACCTTCATCGCCGCCGCGGCCGCTGCGGCCGCCGCCGGCAGCTTCATCGGCCTGCCCGCTTTCGCGCAGGGCACCTGGCCCACGGGCAAGACCATCACCTACCTTGTACCGTTCGCGGCGGGCGGCACCACCGACACGCTGGGCCGGCTGATCAGCCAGCAGCTGGGCACCGCCCTGGGCACGACCGTGGTGGTGGACAACAAGGGCGGGGCGGGCGGCAGCGTCGGCTCGGAAATCGCGGCCCGCGCGGCACCGGACGGCTACACGCTGCTGGGCGGCACCATCAGCTCGCACGCCATCAACGTGAGCCTGTACCCGAAGCTGGGCTACGACCCGGTGAAGTCATTCGCGCCCGTCACGCTCATCGGCACCAACCCGGTGGTGCTGGTGGTGGCGGCCAGCAGCCCCTACAAAACCCTGAAGGACGTGCTGGACGCGGCCCGCGGCAAGTCGGGCGGCCTGTCGTCCGCCTCGGCCGGCACCGGCACCTCGCAGCATCTGGCGCTGGAGCTGCTGGCCTACAAGTCGGGCGTGAAGTTCACCCACGTGCCTTACAAGGGCAGCGGTCCGGCCATCCAGGACGTGATCGGCGGGCAGGTGGACATGATGTTCGACACCACCGTCGTGGCCGCGCCGCACATCCAGAGCGGCAAGTTGCGCGCCATTGCCGTCACCTCGGCCAAGCGCCTGGGCTCGATGCCCGACGTGCCCACCGTGGCCGAATCCGGCTTGAAGGACCTGGCCGACTTCGAGGTGCAGTCGTGGCAGGCCATCTTCGTACCCGCCGGCACGCCCGAGCCGGTCGTGACCCGCCTGCACACCGAGATCCGCAAGATCCTCGCGCAGCCGGACATGCAGACCCGCCTCAAGAGCTTCGGCATGGAGCCGGCCGACATGACGACCGCGCAGATCGCCACCTTCCAGAAGGCCGAAGTCGCCAAGTGGGCGCAGGTGATCAAGGCCGCCAACATCAAGGTGGACTGACACCGCGCGGTGGCATGACGCGGCCCGGTGCCCTGGCGCCCGGGCCCGCTGCATGCCGGAGAGGGGAGGGGATGGGAGACCCGTCCGGCGCGTTCGCGCCCATGGCTGACAGGGGCGGTGGTGCCAGCGCGGCACACTGGCCCGCATCGCGGCGCATCCGCCGCGATCGGCACCCCAACACAGCACAGAAGGCAGGTTCTCCCATGCACGCGCGACGCTCCCATCTCCCCCCGTTTTCAACCGCCCGCTGGCCTGTCGCCGTCCTGGGCTGCGCGCTGGCTGGGGCCCTGGCCGGCTGCGGCGATACGGCACGGCTGCCGCCCGAGGCCGGCGTGGGCCCGTCGCCCACGCTGCCCGAACCCCACAAGACCCTGATCCCCACCGTTCACATCGCACCTGCCAAGGGGTGGCCCGACGGCATGCAGCCCACGCCCATGGCGGGCATGCAGGTCACCGCGCTGGCCAAGGGGCTGGACCATCCGCGCTGGGTGTACGTACTGCCCAACGGCGACGTGCTGGTCGCGGAGAGCAACACGCCGGCCAAGCCCAAGGAAGACCAGGGGCTGGTGAAGAACGTGCGCAACTGGGTCATGGGCAAGGTCATGGGCCGCGCGGGCTCGGGCGCGCCGTCGGCCGACCGCATCACCTTGCTGCGCGACACCGACGGCGATGGCTTTGCGGAAACGCGCAGCGTGTTCCTGCAGGGCCTGCATTCCCCGTTCGGCATGGCGCTGGTGGGGGGCGATTTCTACGTCGCCAACACCGATGCGGTGGTGCGCTTTCCCTACACGGCGGGCCAGACCACCATCACCGCGCCCGCCACCAAGGTGGTGGACCTGCCCGGCCTGCCGTTCAACCACCACTGGACCAAGAACCTCATCGCCAGCCCTGACGGCCGCAAGCTCTATGTGACCGTGGGCTCCAACAGCAACGTGGCCGAGAACGGCATCGAGGCCGAGCAAGGCCGCGCCGCCATCTGGGAGGTGGACCGCGCCAGCGGCACCCACCGCATCTTCGCCAGCGGCCTGCGCAATCCGAACGGCCTGGGCTGGGCCCCCGGCAGCGGCGCGCTGTGGACAGTGGTGAACGAACGCGACGAGATCGGCAGCGACCTCGTGCCCGACTACCTCACCTCGGTGAAGGAGGGCGCGTTCTACGGCTGGCCCTACAGCTACTACGGCCAGCATGTGGATGTGCGGGTGAAGCCGCCCCAGCCGGACCAGGTCGCCAAGGCCATCGCACCCGACTATGCGCTGGGCAGCCACGTGGCGCCCCTGGGGCTGGCCTTTTCGGGCCCGCCCTCGACCGGCAACGGGTTGCCGCAGCAACTGGCCCAGGGGGCCTTCGTGGGCCTGCACGGCTCGTGGAACCGCAAGCCGCGCAGTGGCTACAAGGTGGTCTTCGTGCCGTTCGAAAACGGCCAGCCCAAGGGCCAGCCGATCGACGTGCTGACCGGATTCCTCAGCCCCGAAGGCGATGCCTATGGCCGTCCCGTCGGCGTGGCGCTGGATGCGCGCGGCGGGCTGCTGGTGGCCGATGACGTGGGCAACGCCATCTGGCGGGTTTCGGGCACGCCCCGATAGGGGATGGTGGAGGCTGCTCAGCGCCAGATCGCCTGAATCGGCACGTCGGCGGGCATCATGTTGATGTACTGCACCAGACGGGGCCGCGCACCGCGGTTGGGGCTGGCGCCGTGGGGCAGCGCCTGTTGCCAGATCACCAGATCGCCGGCCCCTGCGCCGATGGGCCGGGCGCCCAGCGCCTGGAAATCCTGCCTGCGCGGATCGGCGTTCGGCGGCAGTCCGGCCAGCCACCCTTCCACCTGGCGGTGAAAGCCCGGCACCACGGTGAGCGCGCCCTGTTCGGGCGGCGTGTCCGTGAGGTACAGGATGCCCTGGGTGCAAAACGGAATGGGTGGCTCCAGGCTCACATCCCAGTGCAGCCCCTGCGCCTGGTAAGGGTGGCCGGGGCGCTCCGGCACATTGAAACCGCAACGGTCCGTGCTGCGCCACAGGTCGGCGGTGCCCCACAGTTGCGCGAACGCCTTGTGGATGCGTAGCGCCCGGCGGTTCGCGTCGAACGCGGGGTGCTGGAACAGTTGCACCATGATGTTGCGCGGGGCGTTGCGGTACCACGATTCGACATCGTCCGGCGTGGCGCCCACCGCCTCCCACACCACTTGCGCCGCGGCGGCGCTGTCGTCGGGCGCCACGGCCTGCCGCACGATCACGTAGCCGTGCTCGTCCCAGTGCGCCAAGTCGTCGGCATCCAGCACGGGTGGCATGGTGTCGACCTGGGCATGCAGCCGGGCTGCGGCGTCAGGCACCGGCCCGCCGTCCACCAGCGCCTGGATGCGGGCGATGGTGGAGGCATCGGGCGCCCCGGCGGTGCGCACGATCCAGTCCTCGAAGTCCGCGAACTCCGGCGCATGCCACAGCACGTGCTGCATGGTCTGCTCCAGGCCCAGGCCCATTGCCGCGAGCACGATCTGCGTGCGATGGGATTCCGCGTACTCGCCCGTGGGCAGGCCCTGGCGCGCCGCCATCCAGCGGGACCAGCAGCGCTTGAGGTAGGGCACCTGCAAGGCACCGCGCTCGCCGGGCGGGCAAAGGGGATCGGCTGGGTTCAATGATGGGGTGGTCATGCTGGGAGTTGTGCTTTCAGTTCCGTGTGAGCGCGACACCGCCTGCCAGGCGCTCCGCGACCGACCGGCGCATCGCGGGCGGTGCGTCGGCGATGCGCTCGGGCCATGCCTGCTGGGCCAGGCGCACCGAATCGCGCAGCAGCGCAAGATGGCGCGGCGCCCGCAGCAGGCCGGCGGCCTTGATCAGCCCTTCCATGTCGTCCCATGAAAAGGCGCGCAGGGTTTTGTCGATGGCCCGGTTCACCGCGTACTGGCTTTCGGGCATGCCCTCGAAGAACGCGGCGACGCACACGGGGTCGTACAGCGGCGACAGCTGCGGTGCGCGCCCGTCAGGGTAGACCAGCGCCCAGTTCTTGAGGTGCGCATCGGTGTTGCCCATGAGGATGAAGGCGACCATGCGGGCGAGGAACTCGCGGGTGTCGTGCACGGGCTGGTGGCTCAGGCGGTCCAGCACGCGCAGCATGGTGGCGTAGTCCTGCAGGATGCCCTTGCCGTACTTTTGCCGCGGCGTGTAGCCCAGCACCTGGTTGAACTCTTCCATGTGCACCCGCTGGCCGCCGGGCAGGTGGTCGAACCGCTGCACGGCCAGGATCTCGTCGAAGGGCACGGCATCGGGCAGATCGGCCTCGGCGCGGGTGATGACATCCGCCTGGGCGCAGTCCAGGCCGAGCGCCCGGCACAGCTGGTAGCCGGCGTGTTCGTTGGCCACCAGGTCGGGGTGGGCGGTGGTGGGCAGCTTCAGGATCACGCTGCCGGCCGCGCCCTTGCGGTGCACGGTGTAGCGTCGCCCTTCCTGCACCGCGCTGAACTTGGTGACCACGCCGGGCAGCGAGGCCGCGTCCTCCACGGGGTATTCGACGAAGCCCGGCTCCAGCACGTCCAGGCCCTGGGTGGTGTGCCAGTGGCGAACCACGTCGGGCACGCCGTCCTGTGCGGGCACGGGCTCCACCTCCAGCGCGCCCATCAGATCGTGGCCCGCGGCGGCCAGCAGCTCGAACTCGTCGTCGGGCGTGCAGCCGCGCTCGCGCGCGAGGCGCTCGCGGTTGTGGCCTTCGGGCAGCAGGTTCTGGAAGTACACCGGCCAGCGGCCATCGGTGCGCACCAGCCGGGCGTCGCGCGCCGAAGCCAGGATCTGCTGCGTGGCGGCCTCGGTCTCGCCCTGAAAGCTGAGCGACAGGGTGGGGCGGCCGGGGTCGTTGATGTAGCTGGCATCGAACGACACGCGCAGGATGTCGCCGTACTGCGAGAGGTAGCCGATCGCCATGCGGCCGGCACCCTGGCCGGCCGGGCGGTGCAGGTACAGGCGCAGGTAGCGGATGGAGGTGCTCATGGCGGGTCAGCCGGCCGCGCTCAGCCTTCTTTGCGCAGGCTGTCGATCACCGAAGGCGGGGCATCCACGCCCTGGGGCTGTCCCAGGAATTTGCCGCCCGACTGGATGAAGGCCTGCAGGCTCGGCCGAAGGGTGCTGGGCACGGCGATGATGTCCATTCCCAGCACGCGGGCCATTTCCGTCAGGGTGGAATAGCGGGGGTCCAGGTCGCCCCCTTCGGTGCGCTGCACCGTCATGCGCGAGAGGCCGGCCCGTTCGGCCAGCTCCGCCTGGGTGAGCTGGCTGGCCTTTCGGGCCATGGTCAGGCTGTGGATCAGATCGTTGGTCATGATCCTGTTTATACTCTTTTTTGGCTAAAAGAGTATTCCAAGTTTCACCTGCCGGTGGTTTGGGTGAATCAAATCGCGGCTTTCACCATAAGACCGCCTCCCCGTAAAGCGCCGGCCCCTCAAGGCCGCCGGCTCAGGCGAACGTGTTGACCTGGGTGCCCAGCGCGCCGGAGGTGGCCAGTGCCGGTTGGGGCATCGATTGCTTCATCGACTCGATCAGCAAGGTGGCGGAGGCCTCCTGCGTGTCCAGCGCCTTTTTCAGCACCCGGATGTTCAGGGCATCGGAATTCTTCTGGCTGGCCATGGCCGTTGCGGTGTTGACGACCGACTGGGAAAGCGCGACATCCATGGGGTGCTCCTGTTGGGGCCTCGGGGCGAGGCGAAGGCAAAGACCCCTCCTTTTTCGGCACCCCCGCCCGGAACTGAAGCCCGGGCGGGTGCGGAATATTCAATCGAGTGCGCTGGCTCCATAGGCGGAGCAGGCCGACAGGTCAGAAGCGCTGCCGCTGGGCAGGTGCGAAGCCGCATCGCGCAGCGCGGTGCGCAGGCCTTCCTCCAGGACCGGGTGGTAGAACGGCATGCGCAGCAGGTCCTGCACCGTGAGCGACCGGTCGATGGCCAGCGCCAGCAGATGCGCTAGGTGCTCTCCGCTGGGGGCGCAAAGCTCCGAGCCCAGGATGCGGCCGCTTTCGCGCTCCGCATACACGTTCAGGCGGCCCTGGTTGTGCTGCGCCACGCGCGCGCGGCCCTGGCGGGAGAAATTCACCGAGCCCGTCACGAATTCGCCTTCTTTCAGGTCCTTCCAGGCCTGGCCGATCACCGCCGCGTTGGGCTGGGTGAACACGATGGACAGCGGCGTGCGCCGGCGAAAGCATTGCGGCTCGGGTGCCATGGCGTTCAGTGCGGCCATGTGGCCCTCGTCGGAGGCCTCGTGCAGCAGCGGCCGGCGGTCGTCGGCATCGCCGGCCATGAACACGGGCAGGTCCGCGATCTGCATGGTGCGCGCATCCACGGGCGGCTTTCCGTGCGCGTCCAGGGGGATGCCCAGGGTATCGAGGCCGAGGTGTTCGATGTTCGGCCGCCGCCCCATGGCCGCCAGCACCTGGTCCACCACCACCGTGGTGCTGCCGTTGCTGACTTCGATCCCGCCCGGAACTTCGCGCAAGCGGGCCTCCTCGCCCACGCTGACGACGAATTCGTCTTTCAGCACGCCCTGGAGCGCACCGAGGATGTCGGGATCGGACAGCCCGGCCAGCGATGGCCCGGTCGAGAACGCCGCCACTTCCACGCCCAGCCGCGACAGGGCCTGCGCCAGTTCCGCGCCCAGCGGTCCCAGCCCGATGACCGCCATGCGCGGCCCCAGGGTGGGCTGCTCGAAGAGGGTGTCGGTGGTCAGGATGCGGTCACCGAACGCCAGCCATTCCTCGGGAATGATGGGGCGCGAGCCGGTGGCGATGATGACGCTGCGGGCATGGTAGGTCTTGCCTCCCACTTCCACCGTGCCCGGGCCGCGCAGCCGCGCGTGGCCCGAAATGCCCTGGTCGCCGACCGCCGATGCCTTCTCGGTGCCCGCCACGAACTCGTCGCGCAGGGCGCGCACGCGCTCCAGCACGGCAGGCATGTCGACGGAGAGGCCGTCCCCGCCGCGCAGGCCGAAGGTGTCGAATGCGTGGCGCCGGTGGTAGGCGTTGGCCGCTTCGATCAGCATCTTGGAGGGCATGCAGCCCACCCGCGCGCAGGTGGTCCCCCAGGGGCCATCGTTGACGATCCGCACGCGGTCGGTGCGTTTGCGAACCTCGCGCAACGCGGCAAGGCCTGCCGATCCCGCGCCGATGATGATGGCGTCCAGGGGTGGGCTCATGGGTCGATCTCCTCAGGGGTGGCGAATGGCTGAGTGTCCCCGGGCCGCAGGGTGGGGCCTGTAGGTGCAGGGCACTTTCGGCGCAGGCGATGGCGGCGCTACGGCGCGATCCAGCCGATCCGGCCCTGGCAGGCGTCGTTCAGCCGCTGCACGAACGCCGCCTCCTGCGGCTGAGGCAACTGGATGCGCACGGCCACCAGCGAGCCGTGGGCCACCTCGCCCAGCGTGGCGCCGGCCGCCTCGACCTCGCGGCGCACCAGGCCCTCCAGGGCGTAGGGCACCTCGCACTGCAGCACCACCATGCGCTGCAGCGGCACCTTCTCGGCCGGCAGCAGCGCCTGCGCGATGGTGTCGGTGTAGGCCCGCACCAGCCCGCCCGCACCCAGCTTGACGCCGCCGAAATAGCGCACCACGGTGGCCAGCACGCCTTCGAGGTCTTGGTGGCGCAGCACCTCCAGCATCGGCCGGCCCGCGGTGCCGCCGGGTTCGCCGTCGTCCACCGCGGCCGACTGGCCGCCCGCCAGCAGCGCCCAGCAGACGTGCGCGGCACCGGGGTGCTGCTGCCACAGCGCATCGACGGTGGCCTGGGCCGACGCGCGGTCCGCCATGGGCTGCACGCAGCCGATGAACCGGCTTTTCTTGATGACCAGTTCGCTGTGGGTGGGGGTTCGCACGGTGTAGGGCATGGGCGGCGGAGCTTAACTGCACGCCGGCTCCATGGACGGCGTTCGGCACAAGGCTTGATGCACCTCAAGGCGCTGCAGGGGCCCCGCGCATACGCTCCCTGCATCGCGCTGTTGCTTCGCCCGGCTGCATGGAGCAGCCCGGCAACGCCAGGCGCAAGCACCTGTTTTATGAAGAAGGAAGACCTCATGGCAAACCACTGGAAATTCGCGGCGCTGGTCCTGGTATTGGCGGCTGGCCCCACCTGGGCCGCCGACTGCACGGCCGAGATCGAAGGCAACGATGCGATGCAATTCAACAAGGCGACCCTCGCGGTGCCGCAAAGCTGCAAGCAATTCACCGTCAAGCTCAAGCACGTGGGCAAGCTCCCGAAGACCGCCATGGGCCACAACTGGGTGCTGAGCAAGGCCGCCGACCTGCAGGCCGTGGCCACGGACGGCATCGCTGCCGGAGCCACCAAGAACTACGTGAAGGACGCGGACGCCCGGGTGATCGCGCACACCAAGATCGTGGGCGGCGGCGAGAGCGATTCGGTGACGTTCTCCACCCAGGCGCTCAAGGCCGGCGAGTCGTATGCCTATTTCTGCTCCTTTCCCGGCCATTCCGCGCTGATGAAGGGCACGCTGACGCTGGCGAAATAACCCTTCGCTTCCCGACGGTGTGGCCGTTGGCACACAAAGGGCTCCCTTTTCGGCGGGCCCTTTTTCGTTGACACGAAACAGTCACCCCGCCGCCATACGCTGGCGGCAACCCCGCATGAAAAGGACCCGCCATGCTTGCCGCTGCGCTGACCCACGTGATGAACGCCATGGTGTTTCCCGCTGCCCTGGCCGGTGCCAACGGGCCGGGCCGCGTGGAGGAGGGCGCCTTGGCCGCTATTCCTACCGCCTGGACCGCCAGGGCCACCGCACTGCACTCGCCCTACGGCGAGCCGCCCGCACCGGATCTGGACCAGCGGGTGCGTGCCTCCGGCGAATGGTGACGGGCCGATCGGGGCCCGCCACGCCGCGCACCGAGACCGCCGCCAGGCCGCTCGCCACCCGCGGCTGACCCCCTGCGGCGCAGGGCGCGGGCACGCGCCTTGGCCCTCGGTTTCGACAGGAAAGGCCCAAAAGCCTAAAATCGCGGCTTCCCCACGCCTTGCCCTCCATGAACGCCCCCGTTGACGTTTCCTTTTTCGCGCGCGCCGCGAAGCCGCTGACCAGCTATCGCCCGTATTGGGCGAAACGCTTCGGCACGGCCCCGTTCCTGCCCATGAGCCGCACCGAGATGGAGCGCCTCGGCTGGGACAGCTGCGACGTGATCCTGGTGACGGGCGATGCCTACGTCGACCACCCCAGCTTCGGCATGGCCGTGATCGGCCGCACGCTGGAGGCGCAGGGCTTTCGCGTGGGCATCATCGCCCAGCCCGACTGGCAGAGCGCCGATGCCTTCAAGGCCCTGGGCCGCCCCAACCTGTTCTGGGGCGTGACGGCGGGCAACATGGATTCCATGATCAACCGGTACACCGCCGACCGGAAGATCCGCAGCGACGACGCCTACACTCCTGGCGACGTGGGCGGCAAGCGCCCCGACCGCGCGGCCATCGTGTACAGCCAGCGCTGCCGCGAGGCCTACAAGGACGTGCCCATCGTGCTGGGCGGCATCGAAGGCAGCCTGCGCCGCATCGCCCACTACGACTACTGGAGCGACAAGGTGCGCCGCTCCATCGTGGTGGACGCCAAGTGCGATCTGCTGCTGTACGGCAACGCCGAACGCGCGCTCGTCGAAGTGGCCCACCGCCTGGCCGCGCGCGAGCCCGTGGAGCAGATCACCGACGTGCGCGGCACCGCCTTCGTGCGCCGGTCCGACGACGAAACCGGCCAGGGCTGGTTCGAAATCGACTCCACCAGCGTGGACGAGCCCGGCCGCGTCGAGGCGCACGTCAACCCCTACATGACGACCAGCGAGCAGGCCGCCGCCCAAGGCAGCACCTGCAGCAAGGAGGATGCTCCTGATTCGATAGCATCCATGCCAATGGATACTAGGGCGCAAGGGCAAAATGGCTCGAAATCCGCCGAGCCCAACCCCGCCATCCAGCCGATGCTGTTCGTGGCCAACCCGAACCTCAAGGCCAAGCTCAAGGTGCCGCCGCGCGAACGCAGCGTGATCCGCCTGCCCAGCTACGAGCAGGTCAAGAGCGATCCGGTGCTCTATGCCCACGCCAACCGGGTACTGCACCTGGAGACCAACCCCGGCAACGCCCGCGCCCTGGTGCAGGCCCACGGCGAGGGCCCGACGGCGCGCGATGTGTGGATCAACCCGCCGCCCATCCCGCTGACCACGGCCGAGATGGACTACGTGTTCGATCTGCCCTACGCGCGCGGCCCGCACCCGAGCTACGCCGACGAGAACGGCAGCCACGACGGCGCGACCAAGATCCCGGCGTGGGAGATGATCCGCTTCAGCGTGAACATCATGCGCGGCTGCTTCGGCGGCTGCACTTTTTGCTCGATCACCGAGCACGAAGGCCGCATCATCCAGAGCCGCTCCGAAGATTCGATCATCCAGGAGATCGAGGACATCCGCGACAAGGTGAGCGGCTTTACCGGCACCATCTCCGACTTAGGGGGCCCCACGGCCAACATGTACCGGCTGGGCTGCAAGAGTCCGGAGATCGAGGCCGCGTGCCGCAAGCCCAGCTGCGTGTACCCGGGCATCTGCCAGAACCTCACGACCGACCACGGCCCGCTCATCAAGATCTACCGCCGCGGCCGCGCGCTCAAGGGCATCAAGAAGATCCTGATCGGCTCCGGCCTGCGCTACGACCTGGCCGTGAAGTCGCCCGAATACGTGAAGGAGCTGGTGCAGCACCACGTGGGCGGCTACCTCAAGATCGCGCCCGAGCACACCGAGCAGGGCCCGCTCACCAAGATGATGAAGCCGGGCATCGGCAGCTATGACAAGTTCAAGCAGATGTTCGAGCAGTTCAGCGAAGAGGCGGGCAAGAAGCAGTTCCTGATCCCATACTTCATCGCCGCGCACCCGGGCACGAGCGACGAGGACATGATGCACCTGGCCATCTGGCTCAAGAAGAACGGCTTTCGTGCCGACCAGGTGCAGACCTTCTACCCGAGCCCCATGGCCACGGCCACGGCCATGTACCACTCGGGCAAGAACCCGCTGCGCAAGATCGGCCGCGACAGCGAGGCGGTGGACATCGTGCGCGGCGAAAAGCGCCGGCG
>NZ_BAAJYR010000019.1:0-34765 GCF_057546605.1 Acidovorax sp. KPB24-03
GTTGGTCTGGAAGGCGATGCCCTCGATCACCTGGATGATGTCCACGATCTTGTGCGAGCTGCCACTGATGGCCTGCATGGTCTGCACCACCTCGCCCACCACCGCCCCGCCGCGCTCGGCCGTGGCGGACGCGGCCACGGCCAGGCCGCTGGCAGAGCGCGCCCGGTCGGCGTTCTGGCGCACGGTGGAGGTGAGCTGCGCCATGCTCGCGGCCGTCTCGGTCAGGGAGGACACCTGCTCCTGCGTGCGGCGCGACAGATCGGAATTGCCCGAATCGATGTCGCCCGCGCACAGCGTGATCGCATCGGTGGACTGCTTGATGCGCGAGACCAGCTCGGTCAAGGTGTCTTCCATCGTGCCCAACGCCCCGAGCAGCCGCCCGAAATCGCCCTGCAGGTCGGAGCTGAACTCCTTGCTCAGGTCGCCCGCCGCCACGGTTTCGGCGATGACGATGGCCTGGGCCAGGGGGCTCACGATGCCCTGGCGCAGCAGCAGGAACGCGGCAATGGCCACCGCGAACACCAGCCCGCCCAGCACCAGCAGCCACACCCGCACGTCGTCCAGTTGCCCCTGCGCCGCCTGAACGGCCTGCACCAGCGGCATTCGCTGCGCGTCGGCCAGGCCGCCCGCCAGTTGCAACGCCGCGCGGTGCGACGCCTGCGCCCGCCCGATGTCGGTGAGCCCCACGACCACCAGCAGTGCCATCAGCGCCGCGAGCGCCCCGAACGCCAGCACCAGCCGCGTACCAATCTTCAGCCTGTCCAAGCCCATGATCGACTGTCTCCTATGCCTGTTGTATGTCGTTATCGCAGGCAGCCACCGGCGCCCGGCGGTGTGCACAGGCTACGTTTTGCAACATGCCGTGCCATGCTATCAACGATCGCGCCGGGCGCCCTCCGTAGTTGCGCTTATGCCGCGGGAAAGGCCCCATGCCGGCGTCTGAGACAATCGCCCGGTGGACTTCTCCAACCTCATCCAAACCGTTCTCATCTACGCACTGCCGGTGCTCTTCGCCATCACGGTGCACGAAGCCGCCCACGGCTACGCCGCGCGCCACTTCGGCGACCAGACCGCGTTCATGATGGGCCGCATCACGCTCAACCCGCTCAAGCACATCGACCCGGTCGGCACCATCCTCATGCCGCTGCTGCTGTACTTCGCCACGTCGGGGGCATTTCTGTTCGGCTACGCCAAGCCGGTGCCGGTGAATTTCGGCAACCTGCGCAACCCCAAGCGCGACATGATCTGGGTCGCGCTGGCGGGGCCGGCCTCCAATTTCTTCCAGGCCATCCTGTGGGCGGTGTTCCTCATCGCGCTGGTCGGCTTCGGCGTGCAGGAGCGCTTTTTCCTGGAGATGGCGCGCGCCGGCATGCTGGTCAACCTCGTCATGTGGGCCTTCAACCTGTTCCCGCTGCCGCCGCTGGACGGCGGGCGCATCCTGGTCGGCCTGCTGCCCTGGAAGCAGGCGCAAATGGTGTCGCGCATCGAGCCCTACGGCTTCTTCATCGTGCTGGCCCTGGTCGTGGCTGGCGTGGTGGGTGCGGTCTGGCTGCGCCCGCTCATGTCGCTGGGCTACTCGGCCATCAACCTGCTGCTGACGCCCCTGATGGCGATGCTGCGCTGATCGGCACCCGCATCTGAACGTTGCGGTGTCGACGGGCCCGCAGCTGCGGTTCTCTTGTCCTTTGTTTTTCTGCGGATCTTGCTTTCATGACCACCACGCGCTTTCTCACCGGCATCACCACCACGGGCACGCCGCACCTGGGCAACTTCGTCGGGTCCATCCGCCCCTCCGTCGCGGCCAGCCTGCAGCCCGGCGTGCAGAGCTTTTACTTTCTGGCCGACTACCACGCGCTCATCAAGTGCGAAGACCCGGTGCGCATCCAGCGGTCCACGCTGGAGATCGCGGCCAGCTGGCTCGCCGCCGGGCTGAACCCTGAGCACGTCACCTTCTACCGCCAGTCCGACATTCCGGAAATCCCCGAACTCAACTGGCTGCTGAGCTGCGTGACCGGCAAGGGCGTGCTCAATCGTGCCCATGCCTACAAGGCGTCGCAGGACAAGAACACCGCGGCCGGCCGCGAGGCCGATGACGGCGTGACCGCCGGCCTGTTCATGTACCCCGTGCTCATGGGCGCCGACATTCTGCTGTTCAAGGCCCACAAGGTGCCCGTGGGCCGCGACCAGGTGCAGCACATCGAGATGGCGCGCGACATGGCGGCCAGCTTCAACCACCTGTACGGCGAGCGCTTCGTGCTGCCCGAGGCCGCCATCGACGAGCACGTGGCCACCCTGCCCGGCCTCGACGGCCGCAAGATGAGCAAGAGCTACGACAACACCATCCCGCTGTTCTCGTCACGCGAACAGCTGCGCAAGCTCATCGGCGGCATCCTCACCGACTCGCGCGCGCCCGGCGAACCCAAGGACACCGAGGGCTCGGCCCTGTTCCAGATCTACCAGGCCTTTGCCACCGAAGCGGAAACCGCCGCGCTGCGCCGGCAATACGCCGAAGGCATCGCCTGGGGCGACGCCAAGCAGGTGCTGTTCGAACGCGTGGACCAGGTCATCGCCCCCATGCGCGCGCGCTACGAAGCGCTGATGGCCGACCCCTCGCAGATCGAGGACACCCTGCTGGCCGGCGCCGAACGCGCACGCGCCATCGCCACGCCGTTCATGCGCGACCTGCGCGGGGCCGTGGGGCTGCGCAGCCTGCGCACCGCCGCGGTGGCGGCGCCCGCACAGGCCAAGCCCGCCAAAGCGGCGCTGCCGACGTTCAAGCAGTACCGCGAAGCGGACGGCAAGTTCTACTTCAAGCTGGTCGCGGTGGATGGCCGGGTGCTGCTGCAAAGCACCGGCTTCGATGCGCCGCGCGATGCGGGGCAGGCCATTGCACGGCTGCAGAAGGAAGCGGGCGCACTGCAGGCGCTGGCAACCTGCCTGGTGCCGCAGCAGGGGGGCGACTACCGCGAAGTGGACGAGGCCCTGCAGGCACTGATCGCCGCAGCGGCGGAGTGACGGGTCGCCAGACCGGGTAAACAGCCCAAGGCGTTTTACATGAGCACCCAGCCACTCGCCGAAACCAGCAAGTTTCTCAGCCACGTTCTGCGCCATGAGCCCCAATCCATCGGGCTGACCCTGGATCGCGAGGGCTGGGCCCCCATCGACACATTGATCGCGGCGGCGGCCCAGCACGGTCGTGCGCTGGACCGTGCATTGATCGAGCAGGTCGTCGTGACCAGCGACAAAAAGCGGTTTTCGATTTCGGAAGATGGCTCCCGTATCCGCGCGGTGCAAGGGCACTCCACCCCCACCGTGTCGATCCGCATGGAGGAAAAGACGCCGCCCGCTGTTCTGTACCACGGCACTGCGACCCGGTTTCTGGAGTCGATCCGCCAGCAAGGATTGCTGCCGGGTTCGCGGCACCACGTGCACCTTTCAGAGGATGCGCAGACGGCGGCCAGCGTGGGGCAGCGATACGGGCAGCCCGTGGTGCTGTCCATCGCAGCGGCCACCATGCACGGCCAAGGGCACCGGTTCTACCAAGCCGAGAATGGCGTCTGGCTCACGGCGAATGTGCCGGCCGATTTCATTGACTTCGAGCCGGCGAACCGCGGCGAACGCTGATCAGCATGGCGCATCGGCAAAGCGCATCCCCACGCACTCTTGCTGGTGCACGAGCCCACGCGCAACCAGCAAATCCAGGCACAGCTGGAGGCCCTGATGTGCCCGGTTTAACCAATACCGTTTTAACTAGAGCGTGTTGTGAACTTTCTCAGTGAGAGCAAAGCCGTGATGAGAGTTTGCAGATGCCCCGCGAGCCGTACCCAACGGACATCAGCGATGAAGAATGGAGCTTCGCGGCACCCTATCTGACCCTGATGGACAGGCACGCTTCCCAGCGAGAGCACGATCTGCGGGAAGTCTTCAATGCCCTGCGCTGGCTGTTACGCGCGGGACCGCCCTGGCAG
Source organism: Acidovorax sp. KPB24-03 (assembly GCF_057546605.1). Taxonomy (NCBI): domain Bacteria; kingdom Pseudomonadati; phylum Pseudomonadota; class Betaproteobacteria; order Burkholderiales; family Comamonadaceae; genus Acidovorax; species Acidovorax sp. KPB24-03. Next base: position 3,969 of record NZ_BAAJYR010000019.1, read on the forward strand.
ATGCAGCCCCATGGTCCCGCCGCCCTGGGAAGTGGGCGCGATGCTATGGATCTACCTGGGTCTGTATGGCGTGGCCTTGCTGGGCCGGGGACTGTCGGATATGGGGACTAACCGCGTGGGGCAGCGAGTCGTGGCCCAGTTGCGCAAGGGTCTGGCCGAGGACATCCTGCAAACGCCCCTGGAAGCCCTCGAGCGCTTTGGCAATCATCGCCTGCTGCCTGTGCTCACGCAGGATGTAGAGATCGTAAGTCACTTTGCTTTCACGCTGTCTGCCACTTTGATCTCTGGCGCAGTAACGATGGGCTGCCTTCTTTATCTGGCCGTGCTCTCGCCGGCGCTGTTCGGGCTGATGCTGGCCGCTCTGGTGGTCGGCACCGTGGTTCAGGTCCTGGCGTAGGCGCGCGGCATGCGTGGGTTCTGGTCGGCGCGGACGCAGGAAGAACAACTGCATCGGAACTACCGCACGCTGAGCGATGGAGCCAAGGAGTTGCGGCTGCACTGGGAACGGCGGATTCGACTGATGGGGCAGATCACGGCGACCGTCGAGGCGATCCGCTCGGTCAATGGCAGGGCTGTCAGCATCTATGTGCTGGCAAAGGCATTTGGAGCGGCGATTTTCTTTCTGTTGATCGCGTTGGTTCTCGCATGGGGTGCTTGGCAGGAGATGGAGCCTGAGGTGCTCAGTGCATTTGTGTTGATACTGCTCTTTCTCAAAGGGCCGATCGACCAGATCGCGACGGGGTTGCCGACTTTCGGGCGGGCGCGGGTGGCGCTGCAGCGGATCGAGGAACTGCGGGTGCATTTTGCGCAAGGCGGGGTGAAGAGCAAAACCTTGGAGCAAAGCACCACCGCGCCTATCGCGATGGAGCGCATCGAATTACGTGGCGTGACTTATCGATTTCCGGTGCAGAAGCAAGAGCATGCGATCTTTGCCCTGGGGCCGCTCGATCTTGAACTGCGCAAGGGCGAGATGGTCTTTATCGTAGGAGACAACGGCGCTGGCAAGACAACGCTGGTCAAGTTGCTCCTGGGCCTGTACGCACCCACGGACGGGGAGATCTTGCTCGATGGCCAACGGATCACACTCGAGACGCAAGGGAGCTATCGGGAGCTGTTCAGCACGGTGCTGTCCGACTTCTATCTTTTCGATGACTTGGTGGCACGGGGGCGGAATGCCGCGTCACTGGCCTCTCAGGCGGAGCGCCATCTCGATCGGCTGGGACTTGGGCCCAAGGTGTTAGTCCAAGACGGGCGGTTGAGCACGCTCGATCTTTCAACAGGGCAACGCAAGCGCTTGGCACTGCTGCATGCTTATCTCGAGTGCCGACCGGTCATCGTGCTGGACGAGTGGGCGGCGGATCAGGATCCTGGTTTCCGGGAGCTTTTCTACACCGAACTGTTGCCCGAGCTGCGGGAGCGCGGGCACCTGTTGGTGGTGATCAGCCATGACGAACGGCATTTTGCGATGGCGGATCGCGTGTTGCGGATGCATGAGGGGCGGCTAGTGGAGGATCTTTGCGCCCGGCCTACCGGTGCAGCGCATAAAGCGTGTCTGCGCGTGCCGAAGGCGACGGCATAAAAAACTCATGTGCGTGTGGCGCAGTCCATCGTGGCACAACCCGCGATGGAGTTCAGGTGTGACGTGTCTAAATTGATGCGACGTTGCCGACAGAGCTCGTTCTGGAATCTCACGGTGCCACACGTGATGTGTGAGACGCGCTTCAACACCTTCGAGCTACGCGGCCTGATCAGATTCTTGCCGTCGGTTGGTACAGCGCCGACACTGGCCTTGTGCAGTTCAGCGACGAACCCAGTATGGCAGCCCTGTGGCCATTCGACGCAGAGCAGGAAGGGCAAGTCGGAACATCCGTCAGTCGGTGGCTTTTCATTGACCCGGACCAATCCAGACTGCGCGGTGTATTGGTTAGCTACGTGCAGACACCGGAATGCTCGGTCTTTCTGTTCGAGATCGAGCGCCGCAAGGTCTCTCGGACAACCGAGGGCGGGCAGAAGTACGCCGATGAAGAGTCGTTCTGCGGATTGATTGTCGTGGCACCAGCGTTGACCAGCCCGGGTGATTGGATTCCCAAGGTCTTTGATGGAATTAGGCGACAGCGCGGGGTCATGGAACGCGTGCTCAGCTACTGCCCGGGCACCCGAGCTCGAGACTACCGGCGATCAACGTCCAGCACTGATTAGGTCGCAGGGCATTCCACAGTGATCAACGCGCTAAACAAAGTAGGTATCGATATTCCCAAACCCCAAAAGTCAGTAGGCGTGCAAGCCATTGATCAGCCCGGAGCCAATGTGGCCTCAGCTTAAGCGCATCACGGCAGTGCGAATGCCATCGATCCCAGCATGTTTCTTGGCAACGTTTAAATTAAATTATACGATTTCAAGACCGCCGGGATTGCTGGCGTAATGTTCTTGTTTTTTATATTGTGTGATGTCGCTCGTGGTTAAATTAAATGTGGCCAGAGGTCTTGGCATTCGTTGTCCCTTTTAGGGGTCTTATCCCACCACGATGCAATTTTTTCAATATATGGTCGCCAATAAGCTTGTTGGGAATCTTTCAACAAACGTATGTATGTTGGTTCATCTCTGAGTTGCTGCCAACATTGCCCGGAGAAATTGGAGAGAACGAAATCTAGGGATAGTATTGCATTCATGGGGGGAAAGGCAAGCCTAGGTGCTGGAAGCAGTAGCATCCCGCCCAGATTATCTGCAAATGGCTTCATTGCGTGACCACCATGCTGAAAATGATAGCGAGGGTGGGCCTCGGTAAGCACATCTTCAGCCGGATTATCTCCAGAAATGTGACGATCAAAGTGCCATGAACAAACGTTCCCTTTGGAGGCTGTCTCAATCTTTAAGTTTAGTATTAGTTTTTTGATTTCTGCGCTTCCGTCAGATAAGCATTCGCCAGCAATATCTAAATCAATTATTATGTTCAGCCATTCTCCACAGCTTGTTGGGAGAGAGTTTTGAGGCATTTTGACTTGTAGTGTAAGTTCCGTGATTTCGTACTCCCATCGGTTTCCCTTTGAGTCACGACTTACTTGATTTGCTGCTGAGTATAAAGGTGACGCGTCGGATATAACGTCAGTCCTCTTCTCGCTCAAAACTTGATGGAGGTTTAGGAGCTCCTTTGATAGCCTTTTTCTTACCTCGGACGGAGCCACTCTCTTGCTCATTTTTTCATTTCCTCCTTGAGTGATGCAAATCGTTCGCGATCTGATGTATGAATTCTCCCCCAGGACTCCTTATTTTCTCGATTAAGCGCTGCGTCAATAGACACAAAGATCGCATCTTGCCAGTTTTTTTTCGAAGAAATGGAAATCCTGAAGCCGTCCATGGGATCAAGTGGCTTGCCTGTAGCTGCGCAAAGAGTAAAAAAATTTCTCGCTGTATTCAGCCTTGATGGGTTTGGCTGCAACAAGCTGGAGTTTCTGTGAGCTATTAATGAAAGCTACGCGCTCTGAGGCGCCGATTCGCCTCAAACTTGGGCGCTTATCGCCTTGCGAGGCCCACCAATCCTCTACTTGACTCCACCACCAACGACGCCAGCCTGAGGCAAAGGGCCCAGAGTACATTGCGTTGGCGAGTATTTCGTCTCTGAGCTTTATCCAAGAATCACCAGAAGCCTCTATATCAACTCCGAGCCGCGCAGCTAACAAACGCTCATCCACCAAAAAACCGGGATGCAACAATAGCTGTGAGATGATTATTCTTGCTGAATAATGAACCGCTGTTGTTTCTAAAGACGAAGCGAGCTCATCTGTGAACTCTAGATATATTCCTTCAGAAGATCCTTGAGAAATTTTCAGTAGTTCGTGAGGCTTGAGTCGCTTGGTTTTTGCCTCACTTAAGCATGAGTAGCCATTCACCAATGCGCACATTTCTTGGCCCACCCGTCGAGGCTCATTGGCAATTTGCAAATCTTTGCCGTAAACAGCATCAAAGAGATCGTGAGATGTGTCCTCACCCGTGTACGAATTCTTGAATTTTGTGGCAATAGACCAAAGAACAATCGGAAATGATGCCGGTGCAGTTCCTTCTGCCATTCGTGTACGCAGTTCCTGTGCGATTGTGGGGCCACGATAAGGAACTTTATTCCCTGCGCTATCTGCCTCCATATCGAGTCGGAGGTCAAGCAGAACCCCAAACTTTCCTGGATGCTGATTTGCTGCTTTAAGAATTAGGTCAAGCTGTTCTCCGACCTCTGTTGGTGTTCTTCGCTCAAACTTCGGACCATCTTTTTCACTGATTGATTTCAGTAAGGTGTCTACCGTGCTGTCGCGTTGGTCGTCAATACACAGAAAATTAATATCGTTCATCTCCAACTTCCTCGTCAGTGGCCTCAGGTATATCTATCCTGAAGCAAGTGGAAAAACCTTCTGGTGGTTGGACTATATATATATCACCATTCGCAGATGTGACTATATCGTAGACAATCTTTAGCCCAAGCCCAGTGCCTACTAACTGCTCAGAGTCGGGGGAGAGCGCACTTGGAGGTGCGCTTGTCGTGAAAAAAGCATCAAAGACCTTCTCGGCATTGTCGTCGGGGATGCCATCCCCGTTGTCTGAAAATTCCAAGTACAAATGACCTTCGTTACGTCCTCCGACGATGTGGATCCTTCCTCTCGTTTGGGCCCTTTGAATGGCTTTAAGAGAGTTTGTGAAAAGATTTAGAAGAATCGATGACCATTCGGATTTATGCATGGGTTTTGTAAACAAATCATACCCATTAAAATCGTAGGTGAGCTGAATATTCTGACGATCGAGGGAAGGTTTTACTACTTCCGAGAACTCCCTAACTAGGTCACGTAATTCATGTGCGGAGAGACTTCGGTGCGCATTCTGTGTAATAGCATTGTCAAAATAACGGACATAGCTCTGCAGTAGGAGGACATTATCCTTAACGTCAGAGATAACGTCTTTCGACAAAGAGTTTGACTCGAGCAATTCCATGCCAACCTTTAATGCGGCCAGTGCATGGCGAACCTCATGAGTGAACTCTCCGATTGTTAAACCCAGGCTTGCTAGAACTCGAAGCATTCCATTTTCTTCGAGGATGTTTTGAGATTTTTCACCTAATAACTCAACTTGTTTGGCCAGTTCTTCGAAGTTATTTGTCTGCTCAGTCCCGGGAATTAATGCCTGTGGTTGTTTTTTTTTCTGATTCACTCTCCTGCGCCGCAGCAGCTCGGAGTTGAGCTGCAACCTGATCTGCTAGATCTTTAGGATTTGGAGCCGGGGGCGGTGTGATGTCACCTGAGGGCTTTTTATCTGAAGAGTAGATCTTCTTGTTTCGTTTTTGAGCAACCTCAATGACACCGGTAACTAATGAGCGGTGTATGAAGTCCTGCAGTTGATGAAAGGCCTCATTCTCAAGCAGCCCCTCTCTGCTGGCCGTTTCCTCAAAATTCTCGCCAACCACGTCATTGATTTCTACAAATCCAAGGAAGTTTGAATTGTGATGAGGGGGGAGTAGTTCTCTGACGGCACTAGATTGCTGAAGTCCCAGCCAATCGTCAAATGGTTCGCCATAAGGCAAGACGCGAAAACCATTTCTATATACTCTCACACCCCCTTGGCGACGGAGCACTTTCTGAACATATGTCTTCGTGCCCGATGGCAATTCATCCTGTATGAAATAATGAGCACTGTATCTAACTCCAGACAGAAGTGGATATGATGTCAACTCCTGGTCATTTCTTGGGCGAGTTTTTTGATCGAATGGTAGCCTTTTCCCTTTGATGTTTATCCCATATCTTTCAGAGGTGATGTCGATGTAAGGTACCCCTTTGCTGTCGACATAGCCGGTGAACTTTGCGAATGAGTTTCTGTATATAGAAGCCTCTTCGCCAGCAACGGTAGTGACTGTTCCGTTTTGCGAACGGAGGAATGTTGCTTTGAAGCCAGGGTCAATACCCTTTGAGCGCTCATCTTTTTTGTTGAGTGGGTATGGCTGAATCAGTTCGGAAATATATCTGTAAGTGCGTTGGATTTGGGCTTCCGTCCATGGGTCTCGAAGATTTCTGATAACCAAGGCGGTGCCAGCCTTCTCCATTTTGGGCTTAGCCTCTATCTGACTTGATATAAGATGAAGATCTTTGCCACGTTCAAACTGATCCCAGTCAATATTTAGCTCTAGCGAGTACTCTTCGGATTCGCGCTGGGTCTTAATTGTGAGTTTTCTTCCTAAACGCTGGGTTGCGAATCTACCAATTCCTTTTCTACCTGCCTTCTGGCGTTGAAATTTCGAGGAGATCGGTGATAAAAACTTGTCCTGGGTAGAAATGCGCATGAAGCCGTCTAATAGTTGACCTCGTGACATTCCATGGCCGTCATCGATGATTTCAAGTTCGCCTCCTCTTATCAAGGAGTCCTTGAATGTTAGGTAAACGGTTACTGCGTCGGCGTCATACGCATTCTTTACTAGCTCAGCGACTGCGGTTTCCTGCTTTGAAACAAGTTCTATGCCCAGTCGTGAAATATGGCTAGCATCAACGGAAAATCGAACTGTATCGGAGTCGTGTTTCGCCATTTCTGTGGCGAGAGATAGAATTTTATTGATATCCGTTTCGGTCTCTCCTAAAGCTTGGGAGAGTTGGTCTTTCAGAGTTTTTAATTCACTCATAATTTTTCCTCATGCTTTCTCGCATTCTACGAATGCGGGCTGTCGTTAGGCCAGATTTCAGCGTGCTCAATGATTTACGGAATTCGTTGGAATTCTCAAACATAAATTCATCAGCATATTCTGTGGCGGAATCGAATTTTCGATTTCTCACGAGGCGGTCTAACGCGTCAAATGCGGCGTTAATATCTTTCTTTGAGCGGCTCGGTAAATATAGGGGGAGTTTCCCAGCGTCGCCTGGTTCAAGTTTCAGTGCGCCAGAACCCCGTCCGTGGCCTACTAGTTCCGCCGAAAGTTGTGTGTATGTGGTGAAGAATGAAATAACAACCAATTTCAGATCTGCATCACTTAATTCAGGGAAATGTATTCTGTAGAGTGAGTTTGTGCAGTTCGCGTTTGTTTCATTCAACACGAGTCTTGGCCCGAAGTCAGTCATGAACACCATGAATGCATCGGGTGTTTCGGCGTCAAGAAATTGGTGCCATTTTTCTCGTCGATTGAATGTCGAGTTTTTGTCTCTTTTTTCAATGGGGTAAGAGTTTAGATAAGAGAGTAGACTGCTTGCCCTTGGTTCCCTAGGCGGGTTTAGTGCAAGACAAGGGGCGTCCATGTTTTCGTGTGCGACAGCGTCCAGCTCTGTTAGCCTTATCCCGTGTATCCAAAGGCTTCTCGGGGCAATATATTTCAAGTGCCTCTTCTCTATATCGAGATTGCGCCATTCACTCGGAGATTTGATAAAGAATTTTTTATCTCCTGCAACTACGCCTATTCGAATAGTAGCGATGTCGCCAAGTTTTTTTACACCTGGGATGGTATTCAGATTATCTAAAGCGTCGACCGCAGTCTGAGGTAGCATTCCCGTGCCTGCTTGGGATGATGCGGGTGCTGTTGGAGCTTTATCAAGCTTCCAATAGGTCTGGATGAACGCCCCTAACTCTTCGATGTCGGCTAAGCAGTAGCGGACTGTTTCGCTCTTAATCGAGTTTGTTTTGTAGCCTTCAGCCAAAAGTATGATTGTCAGTTCTTCAGTGCCTTCGCTTACGAAAAGGCGCTTGGTTAATGTGATGGCCGTAACGGCGGAAAATTTTGCTTCGATTTGAGTTTGAATTTGTCGGGAATAGTGCGCTGTTAGATAGCTTCCAGGAAGGACGAAGGCAATTCGCCCTCCTTCTTTAAGGAAAGATAGGCTATGGAGCAAAAAATATGACCATAGGCTGGCCCTACCGTTTAGGGGTATTTTATTGATTGCTTTCCAACGCTCGACTGATTCCTTTTGTTTGGAGTCAATATTGTCGTGCCTGATATATGGGGGATTGCCCATGACGAAATCAATATCTTCGCATGTGCCTTTCCCGGGTGTAAGTCTAAGGAAATCTGTTTGGAAGAAATGAGTTGAGTTGACGCCTCGGCCAAGCCTCTTCTCTAAGTATTCGAATGCCAGTGGATCTATGTCACTTCCAAAGATGTTATCGTTGGGGGATTCCTGCCCCTTTTTTCTAAGCTCTTCAAGCGCGGCTTCAAGAAAAGTGCAGCCTCCAAAGCATGGCTCTAATACCTTATCCGTCTTTGCTCTGATTCCCCACTCACACAATAGGCGTGTGACTTCAATCGGTGTGTAGTACGCACCAATTTTTCTTCTGTGTGAGATGTGATGAGGATCCGGCATGTTTGATGTCGGAGGTTGGGCTGTGATTGCCGAATTAGCGTTCGACATAGACTTATTTATTCTTCTTCACTGTTTCGCTTTGGCTAGTCTTGCATTTCCGTAGGCATATATCACCAGTTGCGACCACAAGAACAACCTCTACGCTGTCGCCCTCCTCAAGACTCAGTGTTCGAAGCAGGTTCTGGTCAAGAGTAATTCTTCTGAGCTTCTGAATGGTTGTCGTCCCAAATGAGACTTCTTGAAGGGTATTTTGAGACATTTTGTGCACACAAAAGAGTGTTTAGACAGACTCAATAAAGTATCGAATGAGTATCGAAAAGCTCTCTATTATTGTCGGTTTATCTAGTATTTTATAGTACTTGCATCTGACTTTTGCAGCCCAGGCAGACCCTTGGTTAGCCACAAGATGACGGTTTGAATCGCGCCTCCTTTATGGGCTGCAGGGGCTAGCTGAAGCGCGAGGTTCCCAGCGTCATCGGTTCGGCCGGAATCCAATATTCCTGTCCTCGGAAGCTCAACATGGTGCCGCCTGCGCGAGGCTGTGCGGCTGAACCGGCACAGACCGTCTTTGCGTCCGCTGCCGATAGGTGGTGGAAGTACCGCAAGGCCAGCGGTGCCCAATGCTTCGCTACTCGGTCCGCATTTGACCTGCCCCCTCACAGCCGTACCAATCGAATGGAAGTGTGAAGCGCCCCGGGTTTCGAGGAGGCTCCAACACTGGAGAATGGAGCCATGAAGAAGTCCCCGAAGTTTTCTCCTGAAGTCCGTGCGCGTGGTGCAGGAGCACCGGGCGGAGTACCCATCGCAGTGGGCTGCCATCGAGTCGATCGCCGAGAAGATTGGCTGTGTGCCGCAGACGCTGCACACCTGGGTGCGTCAGCAAGAAGTTGATACCGGCCAACGTGACGACGTCTCGACAGCAGATGCCCAGCGCATCAAAGACCTGGAGCGATAGAACCGCGAGCTGCGCAAGGCCAACGAGATCCTGAAGCTGGCCAGCGCGTTTTTCGCCCAGGCGGAGCTCGCCCGCCGCATCAAATCCTGAAAGCCTTCGTCGACCAGCACCGCAAGCAGTTTGGGGTCGAGTCGATCTGGCGTGTCTTGCAGATCGCCCCATCCGCGTACTGGCTTCATGCCGCGCGGCAGCGGCAACCATCCTTGCGCTCGCTTCGCGCCCAGCGCGATGCAGTCCTGGTGCCACAGGTTCAACGTGTGTGGCAAGCCAACCTGCGGGTCTATGGCGCAGACAAGGTCTGGCTGCAGCTCAATCGGGAGGGCGGCACCGTAGCGCGCTGTACCGTCGAGCGGCTGATGCGCCTGCAAGGCCTACAGGGCGTACGCCGAGGCAAGGCCCAGCGCACCACCATCGCTTATCCCAAGGCGCCATGCCCGATTGATCGGGTCAATCGGCAGTTCACGGCTGATCGACCCAATCAGCTGTGGGTCTCGGACTTCACCTACGTCTCAACCTGGCAGAGCTGGGTCTATGTGGCCTTCGTCATCGACGTGTTTAGCCGCCGCATCGTGGGTTGGCGCCAGAGCAGTTTCATGCACACCGACTTCGTGCTCGATGCGCTAGAGCAGGCCTTGTACGACCGCAGACCCTCAGAGGATGATGGTGTGATTCACCACTCCGACAGGGGCTCGCAATATCTGTCGATTCGCTACAGCGAGCGACTGGCTGAGGCGGGGATCGAGCCGTCAGTGGGCTCTAAGGGGGACAGCTATGACAACGCCCTGGCCGAGACCATCAACGGCTTATACAAAGCCGAGATCATCCACCGACGTGGGCCATGGAAGACCAAGCAGGCTGTCGAACTGGCCACGCTGGAATGGGTCTCTTGGTTCAACCACTATCGATTGATGGGGCCGCTTGGCAATGTCCCGCCTGCTGAGTTCGAGGCAAACTACCATCAACAACGCGCTGGTTAGGCCGCGACCGTCTGACTTAAACGAACTGGCCTCCGCGACACCCGGGGCGCTTCATGCCCGTATGGCGAGCCTCAGCCCATGTTGCCAATTTACATCGAGGTGTGACCGTGTTATCGACTGCCAGTCGAGCGCGAAAGTCAGATTGAACGGCTGGTCCTGCAACAGTAGCTGCCAAGCGGACCGCAATCACTGAATGACGGGAAATGCATCAGTTTTTCGTTCCGGCGCCCCCCAGGCCTTCCGTTCGGAAGACGCGAGCTGCCACGGAACAGGCATCTGCGCCGCAGCTATCGCCACGTCCGCTAATTTCTGAGCTCGCGATCGTCTTTTTTACCGCTCACTTGGAAACGCTAGCAGCGAACGGCCTCTTCTCAGCTTTGGCAGAGCTCGGGCAGGACATCGGTATTGATATGCATCCCTTCGCTAATAGGCATTGCGCCCATCAAGCACTCGACAGAGGACGCTTCAAAGTGCCATCGGCGCGCGCGATGGCTCCCAGCCGCTTCACCTCTGCCCAGTTCGGAATGTCGATACCAAGTCCATCTTCTCAAGGTACGGCAGCACCTCGGCAAACGGGAAAGCCGGCCCCTGATCGGTCTCGTTGTAGTTGGAGTCCTTCATGTCCCCCGTGGAGTGACCCAGCAGTTGCTTTTGCAGGTTCGAATCCAGCATGGTGTTCTTGAGGCACTGGTGGAAGTTGGACCGCAGCGAATGGGGAACTTTTCGGCGCAACTCGTAGAAGCCCGCCTGCTGGATCAACGCCTTCATGAATCGGGCGGGCTTGCGTCCGAACATCATCTTGTCGTCCCACCGCAGCCCAATGAACAGAGGGCCTGACCGACGCGAGTAGCTCCGGACAAGCTCGACAAAGTCCATGAAGCCACGTTCGATCAATTTCGGGTGGATCGGCACCACCCGACGCGAAGCCTTGTTCTTGACCCGGCGGTACTCTTCGCTGGTTCTCGCCAGCACCACCTTCTGACCACGTGCCTTCTTCTGCGGCTGGTTGTCGAGTTCGTCTTCGTCGTTCGCATCATCGGAAATGAACGACATGCAATGCACCCCACCGATGGTGATGATGTCATCGGTATGAAGACCGGAGCTTTCAGAGACCCGGGCGCCTTGGTACAGGCAAATCTGCGGCACCCAGTAACACCAGGGGGCGAACATGGCCCCGTTGAGGAAGGCTGGCTGCTCAAACATCGCCTTCAGTTCGACGTCGGAGAGGGCCACCGCCCCCTTTTTCTTGGGCGATTGCTTCTCTGCCTTGATCAGGTTGGCGCTGGCGGCCTGAACCGACAGCTTCATTTCCGAAAGCACTTCGGGTTTGATCCATTCCTTCAGGCTGGCATAGGTGATGAAGGGGGCCACGTGGACAAGTTTCTTCTCCACGCTGGTGAGGCTGGGCCATTTCGCCTTGGTCTCGATGCCTTGCCAGATGCGTTCGTGTGCCTCGGTATTTTTCGTATTGCTCCCCTGGTTGGGGGGCAGACGTCTGAGCCCTTGGAAATAGGCTTCGATGTGGCTGCGGGTCAGCCGGTGCATCTCGATGTCGAGCATCCCGGGCTGGATCGTCCCATCCTTGTGCGTGAAATCTCGCCGCGTGTCACCCACGATTTCCCGGAACACGCGGAAGGACGCCTCATAGGAAAAGCGCCAGGAGTGATCCGAGAATTTGGTGCCGCCGTTGATGCGCCAGTCTTCGATGGCGTCGGACAGCCAGCGCCTTTTTTCTGGTGGGATGACTTCTTGATGCGGTGCAGGCGCGACTGCTGGAATCGGCGATGCGACCGACTGAATTGTCATGGGCACCACAGAAATGGCTGCAGCGGTAGCCTCTGACATGGGCGGATGTACCGGGGATCGATGCACGCGTCCCACGATCTGCTCAATCATCCGATCGAAGCAGCGTTGCATCAGGATGATCGTCTCGACGCTCGCGGATGGGGAATGGTCGATGCGAATCTTGCCGTTCTCGTAGAAGAGCGCGAAGGATTCGTCAGGTTTCTCGTCAAGTTTGAGCATGGGAACTCCAGAGCCGTACTTGACAAAGAAGTCTAGGCACATTTCTCGAGATTTGGCGACCGCGAGGCTCTTTAGGGCCACCTTAGTTGACCGTCTCAGCTCGCGGGGCAGTTCGGGATGGCGGGCTCGAATGTGCTCGGGCACGACCAGGCGCATGTACCAGATGCCGTTGGCGCCCTTGGAAAGATGGGCGGCACCGAGACGAGGCGTCCAGCCCGAATAGCCGGTGGCTGACGCGTCAGAGTCACTGCGCGCCGCTTTCGGGCTGCAAGTGGCGGCTCCGACCGTTGAGGAAACAGGCTCGGAAGCAAGCGCATCGGAGCCCGGCTGAGTTGTCGATGGCGGAGATGCAGAACACGTGTAGTTGGACATGGAAGTTGGATGTTTTGGACAAACAACTTCGAAGTCATGCCACGCAAAGAAAAAAGCCCTTGATAAACAAGGGCTTAGTTCATTTTGGCGGAGAGGGTGGGATTCGAACCCACGGTAGTGTTGCCACTACGCCTGATTTCGAGTCAGGTACATTCGACCACTCTGCCACCTCTCCTGTGTGTCGAAGCCCGCGAGTATAGCAACATTTGCAGCGATACCAGCGCTTCTCCCATCCTTTCACACGAAATGCGGCCATCTGCCGTGGGGCCAGTGCGCGCCGTCTGGTGGAGCTGAGAACCTCACCCAGGGCAGCGGGATGGGTAACGTGGCGGGTAGGAGAGGCAACCGGATGAAGCGGCGGCAGCGCGTCCGCGCCAGTCCACACATAGCCGACAGAGAAGACAGGCCCAAGCCGCTGAGTACCGGGCGATGGGTAAGCCTATGGGCCAAGCCACAAATCGGCCTATACACACCCATCCACATAACGGCCCCAGCTTATCCACAAAGTTATGCACAGTACACTACCGGTAGTGTCTTGCTCATCCGTAACACACCATATATAGTGGTCACTGGCTGTGCATACAGCCCTAGAGAAAGGCCGCCGAGAGTTCCAGCTCTCGGCGAACCTAGCAGACCACCGACACCGGCGAAATCTGCTCCTGAACTCACGTCCATGGAAACGTTGAGCATAGCGGAATCAATTTGATTGCGCTTTAGAGGGTTCTACGTACCGGGGAACTTGCTGTACCGAAAGGATAAATATGACAGCAGGAAAGAAGCCCGGTACGAGTACCGGCAACAGTGGCGGCATCTTCCAAGAAGTGGGGCCCCGTGGAGGGCTGCGTGACAACTTCGCGGCAGTGCCTGACCGTAAGCCCTTGCCTCCAACTACGACTTCTGGCAGCACATGGAAGCCTGTAAGCCGTACGCCGAATAGCAAGCGGTGACGTAGCCCGGTGAGGGCAGTCGCAGGTCTCCTAAAGGGTGCCCTCACCTCATCAATGCTCAACTAAGGAACACCAGATGTCTGGAATTTTTCATCTCAAGCGCAGCGGTACGCAGTACATGTTCAATCTCAAGTCCTCCGGGAATGGCGAGGTTGTCCTGACCAGTGAACGCTATACCACCAAGCAGAACGCCGAAGCAGGCATCGCGTCCGTGAAGGCCAATGCGCCATACGATGCGCGCTATCAGAAGCTCACTGCCAGTAACGGCAGCCCCTACTTCACGCTGACCGCCACGAATGGTCAAGTGATCGGGACTAGCGAGTTGTACTCGTCCACCACCGCGCGCGATAACGGGATCACCTGGGTGAAGACCAATGCCCCATCTGCACCTACCGCCGATCTGACGTAAGAGGCACTCCTGAGCGCGGCTCATCCGCTGCGCTCAGGCACTGCTGTGCCCCGTAAGTAGATTGCAGGGTAGGAATAGTGACTGACATCAGACGCAGCGAAGTTGTGCCGACCACCCGTCACACCGCGAAGCCGACGAGGCTACTCAGGCGCTCCACTACCGTTGCTTGAGCTTGCTAGCGTAGGCTCGCAGCTCGGTCTTGGCTGTCGGAAGAGGCTTGAGACCTCGCAGCTGTATCTCATGGGACTGGGTTCCATCCGGATAGCAAACGATGATCGTGTCATCGTCTACGAAATCGTACTCTCCAAAGTACTGAACACCCTCGTAGGTTGCGTCGAATGAAAGCATGGCTACATGAACAGAAGGTGATAGGGGCTAGGTAAGTAGCGACAGCCAGACCTCGCGACGGCGCATCTCAGCATGAGCTGTAGATAGATTGCAGGGTAGGGCCAGAGAACAACGCAAGCGCCGTAGGTAGCTCCAGCGCGAACAACCCGACCTCAACTGAGCAGGCCCTCGATGATCCTCTTGCCCGCCATGATCACGAGATCAAAGGTCATATCCACGCCGCTCGATTTGAATTTGTCCTGAATCTTGCCCCAAACCGTATCGCTGCGAATGGTGTCAAGGAGCTCATGGCCTGAGTTGGTGAGCCGCCGAGCAAGTGCAGAGATGATTCTCCCATCACCGCTAGAAGATTCCAAGATGTTGGCGGTGATGTAACCCGCCTCCTTAAGGAGCCTCATGTTGTAGGCAACCTCTTGCTCATCAAAGGGCGCAAGTTTGTCGGCATTGACAACAGTATTGGGGGTTGCCGATTCCTCCAACTCAAGAAGAATGGCTCGGATGATTGTCCAGTCTCGTTTCACTCAATACCTTCCATGGCGGGGGGCAGGGTTGCGACCGAGCCAGCAAACTCGGCGTGGCAATCAGTGTACCTAGGCCAGATGCAGCCACCTCAACTGTGCGGCAAGACAGAGGCACCTACGACCTCCATGCGCTGATCCTCGGGATGGCAGCGTAGCCAGTCCTGCACCTCTCCCCCTCGCGCTACCCATCTCGCCGCCTCATATGCTCTCATGAGGATCAACTACCCAGACAACTGAGCGAACTATGGAAAATGAAAATTCCTACGAAGAATACAACCTGTATCCGGAAGGGGGGTATGACGATCCTAGTAGGGACGAGGAATTAGATTATGTTGACGACCGCTTCCTCAAGCTGGAGGCCCTTGTCAAGGCATATGGAAGCAATCCCGACAAATCCCTATTATCTTCAGAAAATACCAGGTTTCTAGCATTGTGGCTACATCGATGGATAATGCACAATAGCCATGCCCGGAGAGTAAATAAGCTCGTGGAGAATGGCATCCTCGCGTATGTTTATGGGGCTCACACACCCCGCGAAACCCGCAAGCTCCAAAGGAAAGCATCGCACGATATTGCGGCCGCTGCAAGATTACTCAATCAACGCCTTGCGGCGACCTCCTTTTTCACGAACTTGGGACCCGTGCTGGAGGATGCTTATAACGCCATAGCAAAGGAGGCAGAGGAGTGCCCGGATGACGCCAAACACGTTGAGGTGAGGGATTTTATGGATAGATTCAACAAACCTGCCTGGGAGTCGGTGCAAGCGAATATTTCCGCTTACTTAATGCTAATTAACGAGGTTGCAAACAAAGCGAGCAAGGACCTTAGCCCGGGAAATGCAAAAATGGGGCAACCTCCCAAGACAGAGCGCGACGCGTTATTTTTTCAGTGGCAGAAAAGAATAGCCTCTGATTTAAGCATGTCCCTCGATGACTCATTGCATTTCGCAAGCAAGAGCTGGGGAATTTACTTTCCGAACGAAGAGATCAAGGAGGATGCTGCAGAAAAGATCATCAAAACGCAGCGTGCTCGCGCAAAGGGAAAGTAGTACCCCTCATCTCAACCAACTAAGTTCCCTTCCGAGAATTCGACAGCTTCAGTTCAATGCGGGTTCGTCCAACTACGAATCTGCATCAACATGAAGCAATTTTTATTCTCGCTCGGATCATCCGCTCCGACACTCGCAGCGATGCCTCGCCTGGAGGGTTCGCAAGATCGCGCCGACTCAAGGCAGGTCGGTGCAATCGGAGCACGGCCACACTGCCGCTTGCCTGAAGTAGCTCGCGGCACTGGCGCGGCAAACCTGCCAATCAATCCCTATCGCGCTCCACAGCGCAAGAAAAAGACTATCCGCCTGCGCGAACTGCAGACCCTGGTGCCATTCCCGGCATCCACCCTGCGCCGCATGACGCGAAACGGCATCTTCGTGAAAGCTGCACGTGGATCAGCTCCCGCCCGGAAATGGAACCGAGCCGCTGTCGAACAGTGGCTCGCTGGCCCGCAACTGGAGGTGAGCTGGCCCGCCACCGATGCCCATGGGACGGCTCACGACCCCGACCCTGAAATCCGCCGCCACATGCGGGCAATCCTCAACGGCTCTGCCGAGCCCATGGGACGCGCACGCGCCTGATATCCCCACCCTCAGAAAACCACTCGGCCATGGAGCGGCCGAGTCGCGTGCATGGCCGCCCTCTAAACGTGCGGCGGCCTGAACGTCCCCCAAGGAGTCAACCATGACCAATCAAGACCAACTAAACCTCGCCATGCAGACTGTCTGCCTAATCCAGCAAAACCAGATGCTCAAGCAGCAGAACGCCATCCTCCGCGATCTCATGGATCGCGTGGACTCGGTCGGCGATCTCCTCTGGCGGATGGATCGTCGTCACGCAATCCCCGCCTCTCCGGTCGATCAGGCCGGGATGCGCAAGCGGGCGACGAAGAAACGCCATCTGGCCTACCAGAAGGCGATCTCTCGCAAACGCCAGGGCAAGTAGGCATGGCCTAAAGCAGTAGAGGGCGCTCCGGCGTCCGTTGTATCCACATGAAGCAGGGGGCGCACAGAGGGCTATCGCATGCCCGGTCCGCGCTCTCCTACGCATGTTGCAAGCACCCCATATGTATAGGTATCTGAAATGAATACGAACCTGAAAGCCCATCGCGAATACCCCGAAGAAGCTCAGATCATGGCTGTCGCCATCGAGGGACAGCACAATCTGCGCAACGAACTGGAGGCCGACAATCTGGCCGCCGAGCACTCGTCCGCTCTCAATGACAGCAACTACGTGGCGACACCGGTGGTGGCCCAACCTCTGGACCTCTCTGCCGAGCCACATACCACTCACAACGAGCAGGCCGAACCCTCCGACACGCAAGGCCTGGAGGCTAACGTTGAGCCGAGCAAGAGCGATGTAGCCAACGAAACTAGCAATGTGGTACGACTGCCCGAACAGGCGCGGGAATTTGGGTTGCTCACCCGCGCCGACGTGCAAAGCGAGCCCTCTGCAATCCCGCTCATCCATGGGCTGATCAGCAAGGGACAACTCACCATGATCGCGGGGCCGTCAGGTTGCGGTAAATCCGTGCTCCAGTTGCACTTGGGTGCGGCCTTGCTCAACGCTCCAGAGGTATTCGGCTACGCTATTCCGAAACGCGCTCGCTTTCTGTACGTCAATCTGGAAGGTGACCTCAAGCACCGGCTGGAGGCCATCGAGCAACACCATCCAGGGTGGTCGTTCCCTGCACCGGAAGCAATTTTCCTGACGAGGCCATGGCGCTTGAATGACTGGGATTCCGTAGAGGGCCTTGCGCATCACGTCCAGCAAGCTGGCGGCGTGGATGTGATCTTCATCGATACCTTGAACCGTGCTATTCCGGGAAGTGATGAAAACCTGTCCACCGACATGGGAGTAGTGATCAAAAACTCTAACCGGCTCATTGAATTGACAGGTGCAGCAGTGGTCTTGACCCACCATACCGGGAAGGCCAAAGAAAGGGGTCCACGTGGGCATTCCAGCCTCTATGCAGCCCTCGACACCTGCATCATGGTGGCTCAGGCAGAGTCAGGATTGCGCACCATTGAACTGATCAAGACACGCCAGGGGGCGGGTGGCGACATGCGCTATTTCTCTATTGAGAACATCGCCTTGGGTGAGGATGACTACGGCCTGCCCATCGTCGGCCCTGCGCTCATGGAAGTGGAGGGCTCACCCGAGGTGGAGAAGGCTGCGACAGCACCTGCGCTGACGCCACAGCAGAAAGAAGCCCTGGTCGCACTGTCGCAGCATCTGCAAAACGGCAGCGATGGTGAACCGCTCGAAGGGATCAGTCGTGACGAAGCGCTAGAGGTAGTCAAGACTGCATTCAGTGCGGTCTCCTCCAAGCACCGCTCGACCCGGGCGCGGGAAGCGATTGATGCGCTGATCGAAGCCGGTCGATTGCTGCAAAACGACAGCGGCATGCTGACCATTGGCTCCTAGTCACCCGCCTGTTGCCCGCCCCGCCTAGCTTCATTAAGTGCGGGCGTGTAAAGGCTACGCGGCAAACCTGTGGTCAAGTTTGACTTGGAGTAGCAGCGCCACTCGAAACGGCTGCAAAGCCGGGATGTGAGTGATCAATGCTCTCGCGAAAAGCTAAAGCAATTCGCTATCAGCGAAAAAATTTGACAACAACCCATCAACCCGACTACACTGCAACTGCGGTTACGGAGATATAGGTCTCGTAGCACTGGGAGCTTCGGCTCCGCGGGGGTGTCAAAGCCCCTACCCAATCCCAGACCAGACGGACGGACGCAGCCTCACCGCTACGACTCTCCGGCAGGGAGGGGATAGCCGAGTCCGACGAGAGCCGGACTCGGGTAACTGGTTCGGGGGGAAAAGCGCGGTTTTCTCCAGGTTGTCGCTAATCACGAGCGTACGAGAGGCATCAGGCTAATGCGGGATGGTTCCGCAGAGGTTGTTGGTGTCGCAACGTGAAAGGCGCTATATGGCAACTAATGAAACCGCAAAACCGTGTCCGTCGACTGAGCGGAAGAAGTCGAAAGTCGTGATCTTTAAGAAGATTTTCGACTTTGCAGCATTCCTCTATCGGGTGTTTAACTTGGTAGATTGGTGCTGGAGCTGGATCAAGGACCACTGGCAAGTGATCTGCGACCGGTTTGACGATCTCCTGTGAAGACGACTACTCCTGATCTTTTTACTTTGAGGATCATCATGTTGAACGAAGCACTAAGGCTAGTCAGGGCCTACCACGACCTGTCACAGTCCGAGCTTTGTGCTCAGTTGAGCATTTCCAACTCCTATTTATCAGAAATCGAGTCTGGTAAGAAGCAACCAACGCTGGAGATGCTGAATAAATACGGCGAACATTTCGGAATTCCGGTTTCCTCGCTGCTGTTCTTTTCAGAGAATCTTCATCAAACAGGTCTCACGAGCAACCTGCGTGTGGGCGCTGCAAAGAAGGTGCTGGCATTACTTCAATGGGTAGAAGCAAAGAATGTCAGCAAGTCCGAATCTACCAGCACGCGTTAAGCAGAGCAAATCCTACGCGCTAAATCAATGCGCCCTCTACAAGGTAGGCTCCAGAAAGCGACTGGCGCAAATCCTTGATGTAGATGCGAAAAACTTGACGCTGCTGTCGATGGACGAAGGTAATTTCGAAGTCTTTGAATTACCAGCTCAAGTTTGCGAGTTCACCGGTGCGACTCGCAAAGCCCGGTGGGTGCAGAACCCCGTCCCCGAACTCAAGGTCGTACTCGCGCGCATCACCAAGCTTCTGTCCCGTATTCAGGTTCCTGACTACTGTCATGGAGCGACGCCCGGTCGCTCATATCGATCAAATGCGCTGGCCCATGTTGGTGCAAATTCTGTAGCCACGTTTGACCTTAAGGACTTCTTCCCGTCCACCACGTCAAAGCAGGTCTTCCGATTTTTCCACATTGATCTGCAGTGTGCTCCCGATGTCGCTGGACTATTGACTGATCTATGCACATACAAGCGTGCACTGCCCACAGGAGCACCGTCTAGCCCGATCCTAGCCTACTGGGTCAATCGAGAATTATTCGGAACGGTAGATCAACGCGGGAAAGAGCTGCAATTGAAGTTGTCGGTCTACGTGGACGACATCACCCTCTCAGGTGATGCGATCCCACGAAGTCTTCCTGAGCAGGTTGAAGGCATCGTGAAGAGCCACGGACATAAACTGTCCGGGCACAAAACCAAAATATTCGGTCCTGGTCGCCCCAAACATGTTACGGGCGTCGTTATTGCAGGCGGGGCATTGCGTGTTCCGCACGCCCGTTTCCGAAAAGCCCGAGCCATTCGAGCCGCCTTTGAGGCAGAAAAAGATGACCGGAAACGCGCACTGCTTGCCGCGAAACTGTGCGGCCTCTTGGGAGAAGCAGCCTTTCTAGATGCCAGGTACAAGAGAATGGCTGTTGACAGCGTGAGACTGCTTGCAGCGGCCAAGGCGAAACTGCCCCCTCGCCAAGCAGCTGGCAAGCTTAGGCGAACATCGCGCAAAACCAGGGGCACGGCTGAAATGGAAGCTCCTACGGTCTAGCGATGTCAGCGCAAGACGACGATCACAGCGCAGACTCACCGGATTGAAGTCCCTGCTTGGCTGAATCCACCTGATGCGGGCTTGGGTCGTAACCCGTGAACCCCTGAGCACGACTAGCCCACCCCGCCCTCTGCCCCTACGGGGCCGGGCGGGTGGGCAGTCGAAATCCAATCACATCCCGGGGAGTTGGTAGCCCACACTGCAGTCATACCGTGCTGCGAATACATCGCCTGCATATCTCCTGGGCCCACGGTGAGCCCAACGATACCTACCCATGACCCCCATAGTGGCGAACTGCACGAGAAGCAAGAAGGTATGTCCCTGCAGCACCCCAGAGCTGCGCCATGCAGTCCCACCGGCCACCTCCAGCCGAATCTCAGAACAGGCATCCGAGCACATCCCAATCTCCACCGCCCGACTCCCCCCCGCCCGCTCCCCCTGAAAGGGGGGGCGGGGGGGAGTCGGGCTGGGGTGGAGGCTACTGGGTAACGCGCAAACGGATAAACCCGGAACGGGAATCCCCGGGCGAGTGACGGCAGCAGATACCCAAACGCAGAACTGGAGCCTGAGCAAACGGCGAGCCACCATCGCATGATGGCACCGAAGTCGCACAGAGTGGTACCAAAAAGCTGCGCGAAGAACCTGCCCGCTACCCCCATAGTCACAGCCTCCACGAAACGCGCGTAAGCACCACTCTGACCTCAGGGAGCCCAGGAGCAGCAGATCAGAGTGGCAACTCGTACCGAGCCCCCCTCGGAAAACACATCCCGCCACCCCATACCCCCCCGCCCGCCCGTCCCCTACGGGGACGGCGGGGCGGGCGGGGGCTGGGGCATAGGGGAAAAGGACTCGCGAAACAGTGATCAACAGCCTCAAATCAGGCGGGGCAGATCATGAAACGCTCCCACCCGAAACTCGGGGCTACCGGGTGGGGCGTCGGGTAAGGCGGGAAGCGAAACAGACTCGATCGATCTCGGAGATGCTGCATGCGGCCCTCTTCGCTCCATGGCTGGCATCAACCAGCATGCAAGTCACACCTGGGCGGCTACTCGCCACTACCGCCGAACAAGAGCCCCAGCAATCAACTCCGGAAGCGGCACCTCCAGCGCCTCAGCCACACGCAGCAATACGGTCAACGTAGGCTGATTGCGAGCCAGCTCCAACTTGGCGATGTACGTCCTATTGATGCCAGCACGATGGGCCAACTCCTCCTGGGACAAGCGCAACGCTGCACGCCGGGAGCGAAGCTCGTCGGCGAACGCAGCGATCAATGCCTCGTCCCTGGTCATGGGCAGGGACTGTCCGTTGCATGACGACTCTATGCACCCGCATATGTGGTACAAAATAATCTGATGCCTGAGCCGGAGCGGACTGGGCAGACGCTACGAATGCCTCTCTGAAAGTCCCCATGTACGACATCTACCACTCCGACCAAAACGACCAATGGCGCTACACGCTGGGCCGCTCCGGAGCCCGTCCACTGCTGGTCATCGGCCTCAATCCCAGCACTGCCACCCAAGAGAAGCTAGACCCCACCGTGACCCGCGTGGAGAAGGTCGCACAGCAATGCGGATTCGATAGTTTCGTGATGTTCAATCTCTACCCGGTGCGCGCCACCAAGCCCCAGGACCTGCCGCCCAAGGCTGACCCCGTGGCCTACGAGTGCAACCTGGAGGCCATCGAGAAGATCGTCGCTCAGTACACCAATCCCACCCTCTGGGCTGCCTGGGGCGAAACGGTAGTGGATCGCCCCTATCTCCTCCGGGCCCGCGACGCCCTGCATGAACGGCTGGCGCAGTACCAGCCCCAATGGCGCAGATTCGGTGAGCTGACCGCCACCGGCCATCCTCGCCACCCAAGCCGTCTCAACTACGCCTGGACGCTGGAACCCTACGAGCTGGCCTGAACAGACGGCGGGTAGCTCTACCCGCTGCCGTCCCCTCCATGCTCCCCATCGCCAGGGAGTCTCCGTGTCTCGCGTCGCAAGAAAAATCGCCCCCTGCCTCGTCCCCCAAGGCAGCCTGCCCGCTCCGGACACCCCCTCTCCGTCACTGAAAAAAGCTATTGAAAATCAATGACATAGGAGTCATTGATATGAAATTGATAGCAGCCACCTCAATAGATCCGGGAGAGAGAAACCATCGCCTTGCCCCATGCGGGTTCCGGGACGATGAAATCGAAATTTCCTGCAAGTCCTCCAATTTCTCCAGAGTGGCGGTCAAGGAGGAAATTCGATTGACTGCACCGAACCCGCCTGCACCGCTGCAGGTTGTGTATCTCCACCAGCGCGACACCGGGATGATCGCCCGCTACCGCACCTGGACTGAGTGGCTCTCCGAGGGCCGCACTCGCGCCGTCGAGAGTGAGCTGATCGCCATGGATGGGGGTGATCCTGCCCAGGCTCTCTCTCGTGCCTCGGTGTGCGAGTGGCAGGTACTGGTCTATGAGCCCCCTGGCTATCGTGGTCCTGTCTCTCCGGAGGTGCAGCCATGATGCCCCGCGAACCTCGCAAGGAACTGGGCGCGGCCCAGGTCGCAGCCCTCTGGCGCCGTGGCACCAACCATGTGGGCGGTGTGCGCGGCCTGATCCTCAACGTCACGATGTACGGCTCACGCAGCTGGGTGCTGCGCTATCAGGTGGCAGGCAAGCGGCGGGATCTGGGTCTGGGCTCGTATCCGTCCGTCACGCTGGCGGATGCGCGGGAGGCGGCTCGCGCTGCCCGTGCCAAGTTGGCGCAGGGTATCGATCCTATCGAGGATGGGCGCCGGGCGCGCGCCCGTCTGGTCGCGGAGATCCACACCAGCATGACTTTCGGTGAAGCGGCCAAGCGCTATATCGCCTCGCATGAGAAGGGCTGGAAGAACGCCAAGCACGCACAGCAGTGGCAAAGGTCGCTGGATAGGTACACCACGCCTGTACTGGGCAAGATGCCTGTGCGGGACATATCGCTGGCGATGGTGCTCAAGGTGCTGGAGCCGATCTGGGCCAGCAAAACGGAGACGGCCACCCGTCTGCGCGGTCGCATCGAGTCCATCATCGATTGGGCCATCGCACGGGGCTACCGCACCGACTCCAATCCTGCGCGCTGGAAGGGGCTGCTGGACAAGCTGCTGCCTGCTCCGGGCAAGGTGACCAAGACCACGCATTTTCAGGCGCTGCCCTATGGCCAGTTGCCAGTATTCATTGAGCAACTGGTGGGTCAGGAGGGGATGGGGGCCAAGGCCCTGCTATTCCTGATCCTGACGGCAGCCCGCTCCGGAGAAGTTCGCGGTGCCACCTGGGAGGAAATCGATCTGGCTGCGCGGGTGTGGACGATCCCCGCTGAACGCATGAAGGCCAGCAAAGCCCATCGGGTGCCGCTGTCGGATGCAGCCATTGCACTCCTGCAGGAAATGAAAGCGCTCACTCTCGCAGCAGGACGCACCACGGGAAAGGCGTATGTATTCCCAAGTCCCAACAGCCGTGACCCCGAACTGGGCAGCCAGCTCTCGGACATGACGCTCACGGCGGTGCTCCGTCGCCTGAAGCTGGAAGCAGTACCCCATGGGTTCCGCTCTACGTTCCGTGACTGGTGCGCAGAGCAGACCGACTACCCGAACGAGGTCGCGGAAATGGCACTGGCCCATACGGTGGGCAACAAGGTGGAGGCGGCGTACCGGCGTGGCGACCTCCTCGCTAAACGGCAGCAGCTCATGCAGGACTGGGCGGACTACGCCCTCGGTCGCCGCGCAGCAAATATGACCGGCGGTCATAGCGCTGGTGGCGCTGTATCAACACGTGATGTGAACTGAAGGAGAACAAAATGCGATTCCAGAATCCGGCCAATGGGCATATCGAGGAATTTGGTGAGGCCACGTGGCTGTGGGTGCTGGTCGGCGGTCCGATCTATTTTGCGTACAAGCAGATGTGGCTGCAGGCGGTGCTGTCGGCGGTGCTCGCTCCCATCACGGGATTCCTGTCCTGGGTGCTGTTCTATCCGCTGGGCATCAAATGGATCTTGCGTACCCACTACGCCAAGCTGGGGTGGACGGAGATCAAGGAGGGAGATGCGGTGGTCTCCAATCTCTCGGGAGCGCGCAGCATGGATGTGCGGATACTGACCGAGCCACCACAAGGCAACTATCGTCCACTGTCGGAGGTAGCGGTGAAGCTGACGCGCTGGTCTCCTATGGAGAGGAAATACACCCGCGAAGACGTGGATCAACGCCTCCGGGAAAAGGCAATGGCCCTCGGCGGCAATGCGGTGATCAACGTGCGCTACGACCAGAAAGATCACACCATGGCCACTGCCGGGTACATCGAAGGACGGGGGCTGGCGATCATCGACGAGTCCGATACAACGACCTGTCCATACTGCGCGGAAACAATCAAACTCGAGGCCATGCGCTGCAAGCATTGCGGCTCGGATATCCCCAAGGTAGCTGCATGACCATCAGCAACATCGCGAGAAGCTATCTACTCGTGCCGCTCTGCATGATCGCAATGGCCTGGATCGGGGAGGCCATGGCTGGCACCTCGGAGTGCTACGCGATCAAGGATGCGGACAAGCGGGCGTACTGTCTGGCGCAGGTCAAGCGGGACCCTGGAAATTGCTACCGCATCAAGGATGGTGACAACCGCAACCAGTGTCTGGCTGAAATCAAAGGATCGCGGGATCGCTGCTACGCCATCAAAGACCAGGACCGCCGCAAGGCGTGTCTCGCTCGGGCAATTTCACGTTGACGGAACCGCCTGCAGTAGTTGCAATAGTGCCAGGGCAGGATGTGGGATCGTGCCCATCAAAATCGATGGTAGGCGCGAAAGACAAGAATGCATCCAACACTTGGCCACGCTCTCCGCTCCATAGTATTCCTCGCCATCTGCATGGTGGGCTCTGGTGCGAATGCAGGCCCACTCTATAAGTGCGAGGTCAACGGGAAGACCGAGTATCAAGATCGACCTTGTGTTGCTGCCAATCAGAAAGTGGCCTGCATCCAAGGAGATAACCAGGAAATCCAGTATGCGGACAAATTGTCCGAGTCATGCAAGCCTACGCAGACAGAGTCGTACTCATCGGGCTATGGTGGTAGCAGCTATCCGTACAGCGGCTCAGCGGGGTATAGAGGTAGCTCCTCCTCTGCAGGAACCGACGTGACTGTGCGCGGATACACAAGAGCCAACGGTACCTACGTACAAGGACATACGCGGAGCGCGCCAGGGCGTGGACGAGATAAATGACTGCACATAGCGTCATCTTGTAGCTGGTGTTGTGCAGTAGTCAATCAGGGGCGCTTGCAAAGCGTGTCGGGGCGGAGCTGGTAGATGTCTATTTGGCGCCCCTGACACAACAGGTGCCAACAACATAGGTAGTGGGGGCTATGAAGAATTTTGTTCGCTGGCTGAGAGAGATTGGCCGTTGGGTGCGACGGGCACCGATCAACAGTTACTACTGGTGGGCAGTTGCAGGGATCGGCATGTCCATCGCTGGCGTTGGTGCGTTTGGCTGGACGGAGAAGTCATTTCGTCTGGCTGGCATGTGTTTGCAGTTGGGCGGTGTGCTCACGGTGGTATGGGGCATCCTGAAAACACGAGCTGACTTTGGGCAACCAACCGTCCGCTCGCAGTTCAAGGCATGGATGAAGGTATTCCCCCCGCTCAATCCTCCGGCGATAACGGCCTCAATAAACGGAGTATTGCCTGGGCTCTCTGGCGAAGGGTATCTCCTTTCAACGCACGGCCCCTCGGCTGACCAAACCATTGAAGGTCGCGTAGGGCATCTGGAGGGCATCGTCAAGAAGCTGGAAGAAGCGCAGGGCAGAACACACATTGCGGTTTTACAAGCCCAAAAGAAGGCGCAAGAAGCGTTGGATGCGCAGGCCCGTCAGTTGTCGCGGCAGATTGATGCCGTAGCAAAAAAGATCGAGTCCACCGCGACGGGCGGTGTCCATGTATCTGCGGTGGGGGTTGTCTTACTGTTCGTCGGGACCATCTTCGGCGGGGCCGCACCGGAACTTCAGCAGTGGCTGACCCAATAGGCGGTGGGCTATACGAACAGCCGCTGCGTCACGATAGATAAAACTCTGGGAAGAAACCAATGTCTGGCGCAGGTCAGGCGGGACCAGAGTACTGCCACCGCAGCAATGACGGCGATAGACGCAACCACTGTCTGGCAGAAATCAGGGGATCACGGGATCGCTGCTACGCGACAAAGAATGCAGACGCACGAAAACAGTACAGGGCCAGCATACGATAGATATCCCCTCACTCAAACTGGAGCGCAAATGAGCAAGTTCACTTTCAATCGTGGTAAGTGGGAGGATGGGAACCCGCTGCCAGAGTGGCATGACAACGAAGAATTCGATGACTATCTAACGCGCATCGGCTATCAAACATATAAGACCACGTATGGCCATGAGGATGCGAGTCAAATCGAGGTACACGCAGCGTCGGAAAACAGTACGTTCTATGCAACCGTATGCCCCTCAGGTGACGTCTGCTACGAAGTCTATTTGCCGGATTTTCCGAGCCTAATGATTTTCCTGAAGGAGTACGGGACTGTATTCGCTGCCGAGTCGGCGAACAATTCACTGCAGCAAATACTTGCCTTGCAAGAGAAGCTATTCCGAGCGACGCATGGACATGATGCATTCAACTCATGCCAGCAGTGCGACCCTAGTGGCTGGAAAGCCCAGCAACAAGCAACGGAAGAGCGTCGGAAGCGGAAAGCAGAGAAGCAATAAATATCGCGCCCATCAGATCCAGATGGGTAAATTGGCAGGTAGAAATGCAAAACGGGCCACTCGGGCCCGTCTGATATGAATACTTGCAGTGGAGGGTGGGATTCGAACCCACGGTAGTGTTGCCACTACGCCTGATTTCGAGTCAGGTACATTCGACCACTCTGCCACCTCTCCTGTGTGTCGAAGTCGGGATTCTAGCAGGAAGTTTCAGCCTTCCAGCCGACTCAATACTTCCCCATGTAATCGCGTTTGCCCAGCTCCACCCCGTTGTGCCGCGCAATGGCGTACGTGGCATTCACGTGGAAGAAAAACTGCGGCAGGCCGTAGTGCAGCAGGTAGTGCTCGCCGGCAAACTGCTTTTCGCGCGGCGTGCCGGGCTGCAGCGTGATCTGGCGGGCAGCGGCCTCTTCGAAAGCCTCGGTGGGCAGGCCTTCGATGAACGCCAGCACGGTGTCGATCCGGGTGCGCAGGTCAGCGAAACCCGGCCGTTCTGCATCGGGCAGCGATGGCACGTCCACGCCGGCCAGCCTTGCGGCGATGCCCTTGGCGAAATCGCACGCGACCAGCACCTGCCGCGCCATCGGGAACATGTCGGGAAACAGCCGGGCCTGCAGCAAAGCGTCCGGGTCGATCTTGCGTGCGGTCGCGTGGGCTTCGGTCTTGGAGACTACATCCCCCAGCGAGCCAAGCATCTGCTTGAAAACGGGCACGCTGGCGCTGTACATGAAAGAGGTCATCGCGGGTCGATCCTTGAAAAGAGGGCCGGCAGAACGCCAGCGGATCGCAAGTACACCAGCAATGGGCTGCTGGTGCACGATCGGAGCGGCAAAACCCCTGAAACACCCAGTCCGATAACGGTTCAGACCAGGACGATCTGCGGCACGTTCTGCAATTCGCGCAACGGCATGCGAGCCGGCTTCACCGCGCGCAGATGGGCCACCATCTCGACCACCACATTGCGCTGGCTCTGGATGCATTCCCAGATCTGCTCATGGGTCAATCCGCGCAGGCGCTGCGCCACGGTCAGCTCGACGCGGTCGGTGATCCAGTCGCCGCGGTATCCGTAATCCGCGCGCCAGTAGTAGGGCTGGGAGAAATACCCGAAGGACCCGTGGAACAGCTGGCGCACGTGGGTCGGGTCCTTGAAGGCATCGTCGCTGGCGCCATGGGGCACACAGATGACCATGCGCGCGTCGTGCCGGGCCACGCGGTGCAGTTCCTGCATCATGGGCAGCACCTTCGGGATGTGCTCCAGGACATGCGACAGCAGAAACTCCTCCACGCTCCCGTCCGCCAGCGGCAAGGGCGTGGCCGCGCAGGCGTCCAGGTCCGCGACGATGTCCACGCCGGGCAACGCCTGGCTGTCCAGGTTCAGCCACCCCGCGAGGGTATTGCGACCGCAGCCGACGTTGAGCTTCATGGCCTTCTCACCCATCCATCGTGCAAAAAAACCATTCTGCGCGGCCCTGGCCTGCGGCCTATGCGGCCAGGGAAGCGAGCCCGCCCAGGTAGGGGCGCAACGCTGGCGGAATCTCCACGCTGCCATCGGCCTGCTGGTAGTTCTCCAGCACGGCCACCAGGGTTCGGCCCACGGCCAGGCCCGAGCCATTGAGCGTGTGCAGCAGCTCGTTCTTGCCTTGCGCGTTCTTGAAGCGGGCCTGCAGGCGGCGGGACTGGAACGCCTCGCAGTTGCTCACCGAGCTGATCTCGCGGTAGGTGTTCTGCGCGGGCAGCCAGACTTCCAGGTCGTAGGTCTTGGCGGCGCTGAAGCCCATGTCGCCCGTGCACAGGCTCATCACGCGGTAAGGCAGCCCCAGCTTCTGCAGCACGGCTTCGGCATGGCCCGTCATGGCCTCCAGCGCCTCGTAGCTCTTGTCGGGGTGCACGATCTGCACCATCTCGACCTTGTCGAACTGGTGCTGGCGGATCATGCCGCGCGTGTCGCGGCCGTAGCTGCCGGCCTCGGAACGAAAGCACGGCGTGTGCGCCGTGAGCCGGATGGGCAGGTCCGACTCGGGCACGACCACGTCGCGCACGAAGTTGGTCAGCGGCACTTCGCTGGTGGGAATGAGGTACAGGGCCGCATGGTCGGGCACGGGCTCGCCGTCCTGTCCGCCCTTCTTGGCCGCGAAGAGGTCGCCCTCGAACTTCGGCAATTGGCCGGTGCCGCGCAGCGAATCGGCATTGACGGCGTAAGGCACATAGCACTCGGTGTAGCCGTGCTCCTGGGTCTGCACGTCGAGCATGAACTGCGACAGCGCACGGTGCAGCCGGGCGATGGGACCCTTCATCACGGTGAAGCGCGAGCCCGACAGCTTGACGCCCATGTCGAAGTCCAGCCCCAGCGGCGTGCCCACGTCCACATGGTCCTTCGCCGCGAAGTCGAAGGAGCGCGGCGTGCCCCAGCGGCGCACCTCGACGTTGCCGGCTTCGTCCGCGCCCACGGGCACGCTCTCGTGCGGCAGGTTGGGCACGGCCAGCAGCAGCGCGTGCAGTTCGCCCTGCAACTGCTCCAGCCGGGCGGCCGAGGTTTCCAGTTCCGACTTGAGCGAGCCCACTTCGGCCATGACCGCATCGGCGCTCTCGCCCTTGGCCTTGAGCTGGCCGATCTGCTTGGACAGCGTGTTGCGGCGCGCCTGCAGTTCCTCGGTGCGGGTCTGCAAGGTCTTGCGCTCGGACTCCAGGGACTGAAAGGCCTCAACATCCAGGAAGGCCTGGGGTTTTTTGCGGGTCTCCAGCCGGGCGATGGCGGAGTCGAGGTCTTTTCGAAGGAGGAGGATGTCTAGCATAGGCCGCGATTTTAGTAGGGCGTCTTACCGGGTTGGCGCGCCGGAGTTTCCGTTTTAGGATGGACCGCACTGCCCCAGGGAGGACTCCATGCACATCGAACCGTACCTTTTCTTCGACGGCAACTGCGAGCAAGCGCTGGATTTCTACGCCCAGTGCCTGGAAGGGCGCCTCACCGCCGTGCACCGCTACGAGGGCTCGCCGCTGGAAAAGCAGCTTCCCGCGCACTGGCGCAACAAGATCATGCATGCCACCCTGGAAGTGCCCGGCGGCCACCGGTTCATGGCCAGCGACCGCATGCCGGGCCAGCCGTTCGCAGGCCACGCGGGCTTCTCGATGTCGGTCAACTGCCCCGGCAGCGCCGAACGCGGCGAGCGCATCTTCCACAGCCTGGCCGTGGGCGGGCACGTGGGCATGCCCTTCACCGTCACGTTCTGGGGCGCGCACTTCGGCACGCTGGTGGACAAGTTCGGCGTGGGCTGGATGGTCAACTGCGACGGGGCGCAGCCGCCCGCCTGAAGGCCAAGGCGCGCCCCAGCACGGCGCCGCTCAGGCCAGCGTGGCGGGATCGAAATTGGCCCCGCACAGGATCAGGCCGACCGTCTCGTCGGCGCGCGGGCGGTAGGCGCCGCTTTGCAGCGCGGCCAGGCCCAGCGCCGCCGCCGGCTCGACCGCCAGCTTCAGTTCCCGCCACAGCCATTGCTGCGCGCTGCGGATGGCCTCGTCGGGCAGCAGCAGCGCGGCATGCACGTGGCGCTGCGAGACCTCCCAGGCGATGTCGCCGATGCGGCGGGCGCCCAGCGAATCGGCGGCGACGCCACCCACCTCCACATCCACCGGCCGACCTGCCGCGCGGGCGCTGTGCAGCGTGGGCG